>NZ_JBAKFQ010000097.1:0-201 GCF_053484255.1 Martelella sp. FLE1502 | reverse complement strand
ATGGGACGATGCCTTCCTAATCTCAATGATCGCTCATATGCGATAGCCCTGCCCTCGCCCCGGAGGGGAGAGGGTGGCGCGCATGCGCCGGGTGAGGGGAGACCCCGGATGTTGAAATGACCCGCAAGCGCCTCGCCCGTAGCGATGCCGCTTGCCCTCATCCGGCCTTCGGCCACCTTCTCCCCAAGGGGAGAAGGGGAC
>NZ_JBAKFQ010000096.1:0-206 GCF_053484255.1 Martelella sp. FLE1502 | reverse complement strand
AATGGCAGATACCTTCTATAGTAAAAAAGCAACCTTGGCAGAAGCAGATCCATTTGTTAGAGCACTGTTTGCTTGGCACGCGATTGAAGAAATGGAACATCGTGATGTTGCTTTTGATGTGATGCGCGAAGTCGGTGAAGTCCCAGAAGCGACCCGTCGCTTTGCTTTGGTTTTCACGACAGTGATGATGTTTGGTTTTACTCTAT
>NZ_JBAKFQ010000095.1:0-207 GCF_053484255.1 Martelella sp. FLE1502 | reverse complement strand
TGGAAGGCGTAGAACTCCTGATCCTGGCCGTACGCGGCGGCATAGATTGCAGCAGCCTTGGCGTCACCGTCACCACGCAGCTCTTCGGCTTCGCGGAATGCTTCGGCCAGCAGGACACGGCGCTGGCGATCGGCGTCGGCGCGAATACCCTCGGCAAGCTCCTTACCCTTGGCGCGATGCTCGCGCGCCTCACGCTCCCGCTCGGAA
>NZ_JBAKFQ010000094.1:0-209 GCF_053484255.1 Martelella sp. FLE1502 | reverse complement strand
AACTACTTCAAATCAACAGCATGCGTTGCAGACTAATCGCCCGATGCTCTAGAAGATTGTTCTGACTCCATCGGACGACGGAGCGGGTCTTGATATCGACCTCTATGGTGCGATTGCGGGTCTCCTGCATCTTGCGACGGGTGTTTCGGCGCAGAATAGCAAAAAGGCCTCACCCGGTAAGAGTGAGGCCTTTGATATGCTTGACAAAA
>NZ_JBAKFQ010000093.1:0-212 GCF_053484255.1 Martelella sp. FLE1502 | reverse complement strand
CCACATCGGCGCACTGGGTCTTGCCCGGGGTGGCGGCCTTGGTCATGGCTTGGCTGGCCGCAGCGCGGGCAGCGGCAGGGGCCAGGGCTTCGGCCAGTTCCACGTTGGCGGCGTAGTCGGAGTCCGGGCAGAAGGCGATGGCGTCTTCGCCGGAGTCGGCCAGCACATGGAATTCATGGGAGCCGGTGCCGCCGATGGAGCCGGTGTCCGCG
>NZ_JBAKFQ010000092.1:0-214 GCF_053484255.1 Martelella sp. FLE1502 | reverse complement strand
AACCTTGGGGTGGGGCCCACACGCGCGGTGTGGGGGGCCCGGCAATTTTTTTTTAAACCCCTCGTGGTGGGGGACAATAAAAAAAAAAAAAAAACAAAAAAAAAAAAAAAAAAAATAAAAAAAAAAAAAAAAAAAAAAACCCACACAAAAAAAAAAAGAAAAAAAAAAATGTTGCCGGATAAAAAAAAAAAAGCGGGGGGGGGGGGGGGGGGGG
>NZ_JBAKFQ010000091.1:0-216 GCF_053484255.1 Martelella sp. FLE1502 | reverse complement strand
CCAGTCAAATAAAAACGTACATCCTGAACCGCCATTGCAAACGCTGTTTTTTCAAATAAACGTTTTAATTCACGCTGAGTGACTTGAACTTGTGTACCCTGACTGTTTTCAGTGGTGAGTAATGGATAATCTTCTGCAGGCAATGTACCTAAAACAAAACGGCTATTCCCTGACTTTAAAATACAACGCTGATCTTCTGTGATTTGCAAATCGATC
>NZ_JBAKFQ010000090.1:0-219 GCF_053484255.1 Martelella sp. FLE1502 | reverse complement strand
GCCGTCGAAAACAGGGCACGCCACTCGGCGCAGAGTCTGTCGCGTACAGTCTCGTCCGCATCCTGATGTCCATAGGCCTGGCGCTGCCAGTGCTGAGTGACGTACTCGGCGAACCGCACCAGCTGCGGCTGAGCCAGTCGGTGCACGGCGGCCAGTACTTCGCCTTCCGTGTGCGCAGTCCTGAGCGGCAGCCGGAACTCATGCAGCAGGATGCTGAGC
>NZ_JBAKFQ010000089.1:0-220 GCF_053484255.1 Martelella sp. FLE1502 | reverse complement strand
CGGGGCGCGGCTGGAAGACAGCTATCCGCCTGACGAGCACGAACTGCTGTTCAGCCGTTTCGGTGCGATCCGGGCGCCGATGCTGGCGGTCAGTACCAGCGACGACGAGTTCGCCACGCCGGCGGCCATGCGCCGGGGGCTCGGCTATTTCCGCAACAGCCCGCGCCAGCTGGTGCAGCTCAATCCCCGCGCGATGGGCTTCGAGCGCATCGGGCATTTC
>NZ_JBAKFQ010000088.1:0-220 GCF_053484255.1 Martelella sp. FLE1502 | reverse complement strand
AGGATCGCATCCGGCGCGACGCCATCCAGCGCCGCCATTGCGCTTTGCTCGTCGGTGGCTGTCAGCACCGTACAGCCCCATTGTTCAAGCAAGGCAGCCATGCTTGACAGGATGCTCTCTTCGTTGTCGATCACCAGCAGCCGTCGCCCTGGCAGCGGGTCGCCCAGCTGCGGCACGATCGCCGGGGCCGCAACCCGTTCGCGGGGCATCGCTTCGGCCA
>NZ_JBAKFQ010000087.1:0-221 GCF_053484255.1 Martelella sp. FLE1502 | reverse complement strand
ACCGCTGTCCTGGCAGAGCCGCTGGTAGGTTTCCAGGGTGCGAAAGCGGTTGACGTGGGTGAAGCCATCCACCACCTGCCAGCTGTCACGCAGCTCCTGCAGAGTGCCGACGCACAGGCTGCTGAAGGCGAAGGTGCCGCCCGGGCGCAGCGCGCGGCGTGCTTCGCCAAGCACGCTGGCGAAATCCTCGCACCACTGCAGGGCCAGGCTGGAAAAGATCA
>NZ_JBAKFQ010000086.1:0-224 GCF_053484255.1 Martelella sp. FLE1502 | reverse complement strand
GCTGCTCCACCGCTTCGTCATTCAGCGAGCGATTCTCAAGACGCAGCACCAACCGGCCGCGCCCGGCCATCGCGTCACGCGCGTTGGCCGCCAGGTTCAGCACCACACTCTGCAGGTTTCCGACATCGACAAAGACCGGCCAGGGCCGACCTACGACATCCAAATCAACCTGCACCGCAGACCCGAGAGCGCCATCGAGCAACTCATGCATCTGCTCCAGCAGA
>NZ_JBAKFQ010000085.1:0-224 GCF_053484255.1 Martelella sp. FLE1502 | reverse complement strand
AGCTCCCTAACTGGGCGGCATGACGACAAGGACAGTTGGTCAGCGGGCATTGCATTGGCGTACCGCCCCGAGGCTTCTGACACAACTCGATTAGCGGTGTATGGCTGAATCTCGCTTGCTTCAGTCGATGTTCAAGCACAGCCCCAGACACATCCGCATCTGCCGGCCTAACTTGCCCCGGCAATACCGGCGCCGCACCCGAACCTTTCCCCGGACTTCCACCC
>NZ_JBAKFQ010000084.1:0-225 GCF_053484255.1 Martelella sp. FLE1502 | reverse complement strand
AGCCCGCGGGAAAACGGAGCCGAGCGATGAACGAGCGACCGTCCACTCAAGCCAGCGACCATTGGCTGTCGATGATCAACCAGGCGTCCGACTGGTTTGCCGGCCCCTTGGGCCAGCAGCTGCTTGTACAGGAAAAGCAGGTCCTGACCGACGAGCTGGCCCGTTGTTTCGGCAGCTATCTGGTACACAACGGCCCATTTGCCGGCGAACCGGTGCAGCCGCAAA
>NZ_JBAKFQ010000083.1:0-229 GCF_053484255.1 Martelella sp. FLE1502 | reverse complement strand
CTGCCCGTTTGTTCAGCAGCCCGGCGACTTGACCGGCAAAGTGTGCTTCACGGCCAGCATTGTTGGTGAAGATGTCGAAGATTGCGAAGGATGTTTCGTCAATCTGCAGCGCCGCCCAGAACAATGTGCCGGGTTCGGTTTCTCCGACGATGGGACCAGCTGCGGTCAGCAAGGCTGCCAATTCCGGCCCTCTGCCGGGTGCTGCTTCGAGCGTGATGTACGTGGCTGT
>NZ_JBAKFQ010000082.1:0-232 GCF_053484255.1 Martelella sp. FLE1502 | reverse complement strand
GGAAATCCACTTATCAAAACGCTCGAAACTGTTCAGACAAACCGAGCCACTTCTTTTCGACCTCTCTGATCTCCTTGTTCTCGAAGACCAGCAGACAACAAATCGTAGCTTACGTCAGTGTCTGAATTTCGGGAGGTAGCTCAGCTACTACATCTTGCGACAGGTGTTTCGTCGGCTAATAGCAAAAAGGCCTCACCCGGTAAGAGTGAGGCCTTTGATATGCTTGACAAAA
>NZ_JBAKFQ010000081.1:0-232 GCF_053484255.1 Martelella sp. FLE1502 | reverse complement strand
ACAACCTTGTAGGACTCGTCATAGAGCTGGTCTATTCGATAGAGGTCTTCACTGAGCGTCGCCGCTGTGACAACGACGTCAAATTCACCCTCTTGCAATCCGGCCAGAAGCTTGGAGGCAGACGCCACGATCAACTCTATTTCGGCTTGCGGCAATCGTGCACGGAAGCGTTCCATAGCGGCTGAAATCCGGTTGTGACCAATCGTTTCGCCAACACCGACAGAAATAGGAA
>NZ_JBAKFQ010000080.1:0-236 GCF_053484255.1 Martelella sp. FLE1502 | reverse complement strand
CGGGCGCATCAGCCTCAAAACCATCGCCATCTATCTGGTGACCACCGCCTTTGCGCTCAGCATCGGCCTGCTGTTCGGCGCGCTGTTCAGCCCCGGCGAAGGGATGAACATGGTCGCCAGCGTCAGCGAGCAGGCCAAGCAGGCACCCTCGCTGGTGTCGATCCTGGTCGGTCTGGTGCCATCCAACCCGGTCACCGCCTTCGCCGAGGGCAACATCCTGCAGATCATCGTCTTCG
>NZ_JBAKFQ010000079.1:0-236 GCF_053484255.1 Martelella sp. FLE1502 | reverse complement strand
CACGCTGGAGGATGTCACCGCTCAGCTGCATCCGGAGCTGAGTGATGCCGCGGTGCGCGCCGCCCGTGCGCTGGACATCCCGGTGGTCGGCCTGGACCTGCTGGTGCCGGCGCCGGACCAGCCGGAGTACGTCTTCATCGAAGCCAACGAGCGCGTCGGCCTGGCCAATCACGAGCCACAGCCGACCGCCGAGCGCTTCATCGACCTGCTCTTTCCGCTCAGCGTCGCCGGCTGAG
>NZ_JBAKFQ010000078.1:0-237 GCF_053484255.1 Martelella sp. FLE1502 | reverse complement strand
GGCGCAGGCTTTCACCGCCGAGCCAACGCTGCAGATGCTCGAGCAGCGGCCAGTCAGCTTCGCTCAAGGTGGTCTTCGCGCCTTCCAGCGCCTGCTGGAAGAATGGCTCGTCCGCCTCGCGCCTGCCCGGCGCCGCGATGTAGGTGCGGTAAACCGGAAAGTGGATGATCAGTTCGAGCAGGGCCCGGCGGATCGCGCCCAGGGTGATGTCACGGGTCATCACGTCACCGCGCGCCA
>NZ_JBAKFQ010000077.1:0-255 GCF_053484255.1 Martelella sp. FLE1502 | reverse complement strand
TCGTAGGGAATGTTCAATGCATCGACGATATGGCCGGCATCGAACTCCTTCTTGACGCGCACGTCCAACACGACGCCCTCGCCACTGTTGACCAGCGCCGTCAGTTCACGATTGCTCAGGCTCTTGCCACCCTTGCGTGTCTCGGTGATGAACAGAAGGATCAACAGCGCCACGAACAGGCTGCTGAGTACATAGTGGTTAGAGACAAATTCAATCAGGTTAGCGAGCATCAACGGGTACCCGGGCGATAAAATG
>NZ_JBAKFQ010000076.1:0-268 GCF_053484255.1 Martelella sp. FLE1502 | reverse complement strand
AGATCGTGATTGGGAGACGCGTGCGGGAACTGTGGAACTGCGCATTCCCAAGCTTCGGTCAGGCAGTTACTTCCCGAGCTTTCTCGAACCGCGGCGCATGGCCGAAAAGGCGCTGACGGCTGTTATCCAGGAAGCCTACATCCAGGGCGTCTCGACCCGCTCGGTCGATGACCTGGTCAAGGCCATGGGCATGAGCGGTATTTCCAAAAGCCAGGTTTCCCGGCTGTGCGAAGAGATTGACGACAAGGTCAAAGCGTTCCTCGACAGG
>NZ_JBAKFQ010000075.1:0-332 GCF_053484255.1 Martelella sp. FLE1502 | reverse complement strand
AAGAGGCGTGCAGGATCTACGCGCGCGATCTGGCTGACTGCGCGACAGGCCTCGCCGAGCTGGTGGATTATCTCTGGTTTGGCGACTTGATGAAAAGCCTTCCGCTGGAGCCTGTCGAAGTCATGTTCAGGCATCTGGAGGAGGGCGGTTTCACCGACGAAGAGGCAATCCGCCTGATGACGGTGCTGTCGACGCTGTGCCTCGGCCATGCGCGCGACCTGGACCAGGCGCACAAGGAAGCTGACCACACGCGCAGCCAGCTTTTGAAGTCCGCCCTTGGCGCGCAGACGGATCGCTCCTTTCCCAATCTCGAGCGGATCGCCGCCCGCAAT
>NZ_JBAKFQ010000074.1:0-376 GCF_053484255.1 Martelella sp. FLE1502 | reverse complement strand
TACGCCATTGTGCGCTTGCGGCTTGCTGCGTGTCCTGGGCGAAGGCGGTGGCAATGAAGGCCGACACAACGCGCCGGCCGCTCTTTCCCGCAAGAAGTGGCTCGGTTTGTCTGAACAGTTTCGAGCGTTTTGATAAGTGGATTTCCGCCTCGATTATGCCGCCACCATCATGGGGGCCAGCGCGTTGAAGTAGGCCTGATCCGGCGTCTGCCGGTCAAGGGATGAATGTGGGCGTCGGCTATTGTAAAAGGTCAGATATCGGCCGATGCCAGCGCGAGCCTCGGACACGGACTTGTAGGCGTGGAGGTAGACCTCCTCGTATTGATCGAGCGCCAGAGCCGCTCGACGAAGACGTTGTCCCGCCACGAACCCTTGC
>NZ_JBAKFQ010000073.1:0-412 GCF_053484255.1 Martelella sp. FLE1502 | reverse complement strand
GCGGCTGAAATCCGGTTGTGACCAATCGTTTCGCCAACACCGACAGAAATAGGAACCCGCTCTAGTCGCGTGTGGCGGACGGCTTCTGCCTTAGCTGCCTGCGTTTCGTCATGCGCTTTCTGTAGCCTTGGCTGCATGAGTTTTCCGAGTGCCGTCAACCTGCATCCCGCGCGGTCCCTGACAAACAGATCACCCCCGAGCTCGTGTTCAAGTTTCTTGATCGCGGTCGTCAAGGACGGTTGGGAAACATTTGAGGCGCTAGCTGCATGGGTGAAGTTGCGATGCTGGCAGACAGCCAAAAAATACCTGATCTGGTTCATCTCCACTGCCACAGTCTCCGTCACTTTCCGCCATGAGGTTCACCATAGCACATGTCTATCAAAGAATAGAAGTTCGGGATTGGTGCCTGAGG
>NZ_JBAKFQ010000072.1:0-421 GCF_053484255.1 Martelella sp. FLE1502 | reverse complement strand
GCGGCATTGGCGTTTGGGCCGCGGGTTACGGCGCCTGGTCGTCGATGGACGGCGCAAACGGCGCTGCCAAGATGACCGACCAGGTCGGAGGCTTCTTCCTCGGCGCGGACTTTGCGGCCTTTGGCGCGATGCGCTTCGGGGCGGTGGCCGGCTTCGGCCAGACGACCTACAAGGTGGACGACCACAATGCCAAGGGCACGAGCGACGACTATACGCTCGGCCTCTACGGCGGCGGCACATGGGGCGGGTTCGGCGTCGACTTCGGCACGGCCTATACCTGGCACAGCGTGTCGATGAACCGCGATGTTATTGCATCGACATTCACGGACCACCTTTCCGGCAGCTATGATGCGGGCACGTTCCAGGTCTATGGCGGGCTTGGCTACGGCTTCGAGATCACCGACGGTTTCACGCTGGAGCC
>NZ_JBAKFQ010000071.1:0-428 GCF_053484255.1 Martelella sp. FLE1502 | reverse complement strand
TGGCACGTGTTCGAACGGCTTGTGGATGAGCACAAGGCCGATCATCGCGTGCGCCGGCTCTCCACCAAGGGTCAGTTTCTGGCGCTGCTGTTCGGCCAGCTCTCGGGCGCTTCAAGCCTGCGCGAGATCGAAGCCGGTCTTTCCAGTCACGAGGCCCGGCTTTATCACGTCGGCGCGCGGCCGGTGGCGCGCACGACGCTTGCCGATGCCAATGCCACAAGACCGTCAGCCCTTTATGCCGATCTGTTCGCCCATATGGCGGCCAAGGCCAGCCGGCGCACCCGCCGCCACATCGCCGATGCCGTCAGGCTTCTCGATGCCACGCGCATCCGGCTTTCGGCCACCAGAAGCGGATGGGCGGATATGGTCAACGCCCATCGGGCCATCAAGCTGCATGTGAACTATGACCCGCATGAAAGCCTGCCTGT
>NZ_JBAKFQ010000070.1:0-442 GCF_053484255.1 Martelella sp. FLE1502 | reverse complement strand
CAGAAACCCCACGCCAGAACCGCATGGCCAATAACGGTGGTAAGCGCCGGTGACAAAAACGTACGGGTTTGGGCCCATACTGCGCTGCGGAGAACGTCCGGAAGGAGCCCTCTCGCGCCATTGCTTGACCATTATAGGGCAGGCGAAGTCCACATAGACTTTGAAGCTAAGCGCTGGAACGGAAGTATGATGAGAGCGCTGGTTGTCAGGGCACGCGTTCCATCGGTGCGTATGTCGTGGCGCAATTTTCCGAAGTCGGGCACGATGTCATCGAGGCGCCACTAAACTCGTTCTGGCGCTGCCGCACGATGGGCTGCTGGATCATCCGGTTTCTTCCTGCGCAGCTTTTCGACGCTGAAGCTGGCGGTATCCATAGGTTGCGTTGCGCACCGTCTCGTCACTTTCCAACCCCGACCCAAGCGCGCCCGCGATCGTAGCTACG
>NZ_JBAKFQ010000069.1:0-529 GCF_053484255.1 Martelella sp. FLE1502 | reverse complement strand
TAGCCGGAGCGCTCGGCAAGGCGGGATTGCTGAGCGGAAAGAAATGATCGACCGCGAGCATAAGCTATCCGTCGTGCGCCAGGCGAAGCTTCTCGGCTTCAGCCGTGGCAGTGTCTATTATTCGCCGCGTCCGGTGTCTGACGGCGATCTGGCTCTGATGCGCCGGATCGACGAACTGCATCTCGAGTACCCGTTCGCGGGAAGTCGGATGTTGCAATGGCTTTTGAGAGGAGAAGGGTTGAATGCCGGGCGGCTTCACGTCGCCACGCTGATGAAGAAGATGGGCATCGAGGCGATCTACCGTCGCCCGAACACATCGAGACCGGCACCTGGGCACAAAATCTATCCCTACCTCCTGCGCAAGCTGGCGGTTACCAGACCCAATCAGGTCTGGGCGATGGACCTGACCTATGTTCCGATGGCTCGCGGATTTGTCTATCTCTGCGCCGTTGTGGACTGGTTCAGCCGGAGGGTTCTGTCGTGGCGACTGTCGATCACGATGGAGGCAGCCTTCTGCATCGAAGCAGTC
>NZ_JBAKFQ010000068.1:0-532 GCF_053484255.1 Martelella sp. FLE1502 | reverse complement strand
GTTCACCATAGCACATGTCTATCAAAGAATAGAAGTTCGGGATTGGTGCCTGAGGCATTCGGCATGAGAAAAGGGTGCATCGAAACCAAACACAACAACCTCTCAATCAGGAGGCGACCATGAAAGCCCAAATTCTCAAGACACTCGCCGCTTTGGCCTTGATCACGACATCTGCAGCCGCACAGGAAACCCCAATGGAAAATCACACTGCCAGCTACATCGCCATGCCCGCCGCTGAAGGCCAGACCGAAGCATTCGCCGAATTTCTGGCCGGAGCCGCCCCGATTGTCGCGGACACCGAACCAGGCACCGTGCTTTGGTTTGCCTTACAAGACGACGATACGCTCGCGATCTTTGATATCTTCGTGGATGAAGAAGCGCGCAATGCGCATTTCTCCGGCGCTGTGGCCGCGGCTTTGAACCAAAATGCCGACGCGCTGGTCGCCGGGGGCTGGGACGATGGTGTTGTCGCGAATATCAACAATTCCGATGTCCTGTCGGTGAGGGAACCGGTTGATCTCTACTCGGCCAC
>NZ_JBAKFQ010000067.1:0-622 GCF_053484255.1 Martelella sp. FLE1502 | reverse complement strand
AGATGGTGTTGAAAAACTCCACTTGAGTGATGGCTTGGCTGCTGATTCACTTCTCCAGAGGCATGGGAGAACTGACGATGATGGGGTCGAGGCAGGTTGCGCAGGGGGCGCTGTTCTACGAGTTCACGATAGAAGACCATGTCCCGGCGGATCATTTGCTCAGGGGCATCGATCGTTTCGTCGATCTCGGTGATATGCGCCACCATCTCGCGCCTTTTTACAGCACGACGGGTCGGCCATCGATAGATCCCGAGCTGATGATCCGGATGCTGATCGTCGGCTACGCCTTCGGCATCCGGTCGGAACGGCGGCTTTGCGAGGAGGTTCATTTGAACTTGGCGTATCGCTGGTTCTGTCGGCTCGACTTAGCCGATCCGGTGCCCGACCATTCGACCTTCTCGAAGAACCGGCACGGACGGTTCCGTGAGAGCAATCTGTTCCGACATCTCTTCGAGGCGGTGCTGGCGCGCTGCATCGCCGAGGGCTTGGTGGGTGGCGAGAGCTTCGGGGCGGATGCGTCGTTGATCAAGGCGGATGCCAGCCGTTATACCAAAGCGGATTTCTCGGAATGGTCGGCGGAAGACGGGGCCAGCCGAGCAACGCAGGAATACCTCGACACCCT
>NZ_JBAKFQ010000066.1:0-698 GCF_053484255.1 Martelella sp. FLE1502 | reverse complement strand
GGAACTACTTCAAATCAACAGCATGCGTTGCAGACTAATCGCCCGATGCTCTAATGGAGGCGTATCCAGCATTTGCAACGTAATTTGCGCACTCTTGCGGTTTGATGGTCGTAACAAGGCGTCCGATGGCGCGCCATGTTTTCTCGACGGTTCGCTTCTGGCCCATACGCATCCAGTGTTTGATCTTGGCGAACGCCTGTTCGATCGGATTGAGGTCGGGTGAATAGGGCGGCAGGAACCAGAGCCTTGCGCCTGCCCCTTTGATCGCCTTGCGGACCGCGGCTGACTTGTGGCTGCCGAGATTGTCCACGAGGACGATATCTCCGGGCTTGAGAGTGGGCACGAGAATCTGCTCGACATAGGCTTGGAAGCACTGGCCGTTGATCGGACCGTCGAAGACGCAAGGGACCGTCAGCCGGTCGCAGCGCAACGCGCCGAGAAAGGTCAGGGTTCGCCAATGGCCATGCGGGGCAAAGCCGCGAAGGCGTTTGCCGCGTTTGCCCCATCCCCGGAGCGGGGCCATATTGGTCTTGATCCAGGTTTCATCGATGAACACCAGCCAGCCGGGATCGAGGCCGGCCTGCAAAGTCTGCCAGCGCTGACGCCGTCTGGCGATATCGGCGCGCGCCTGCTCAAGGGCGAACTGAACCGCACCGGGTTTGCCGGAGGCTCCTACTCTTGAGTAAGATGGAGCATCA
>NZ_JBAKFQ010000065.1:0-771 GCF_053484255.1 Martelella sp. FLE1502 | reverse complement strand
TGAACCGCTCCGGGTTTGCCGGAGGCTTGGTTTCAATAGTTACGCGGCTTGGACTTCAGTTTCCAGAGCTGCGTAGAAGTGTGCCTCTGCTTCTGCCGGTGGCATATTCCCGATTGGCTCGAGCAGACGGCGGTTGTTGAACCAATCCACCCATTCGAGCGTGGCAAATTCGACTGCCTCGAAGTTTCGCCAAGGGCCACGCCGGTGAATGACCTCAGCTTTATAGAGGCCATTGATGGTCTCTGCCAAGGCGTTGTCATAGCTGTCACCGACGCTCCCCACAGAAGGTTCGATACCTGCTTCAGCGAGGCGTTCCGAGTAGCGAATGGACAGATATTGCGAGCCACGATCGCTGTGGTGAACCAACCCCATTGCCTTCGTGGGGCGCCGATCATGGACAGCCTGTTCCAAAGCATCGAGCACAAAGCCCGTATGGGCCGATGTGCTGACACGCCAGCCGACGATCTTTCTGGCATAGGCATCAATGACGAAGGCGACATATGCGAACCCCTTCCATGTGGCGACGTAGGTGAAATCGCTCACCCAGAGCATGTTGGGCGCCGGCACGCGGAATTCGCGGTTCACCTTGTCCAAAGGACAGGGCTGCTTCTTGTCCGGCACGGTGGTTTTCTGCGGCTTACCGCGAATAACCCCCTGGATCCCTAGGTCTTTCATCAGTCGTGCCACGGTGCAACGCGCGACAGCCAGGCCTTCGCGGCCCAGTTGCCGCCAGATCTTGCGCGCCCCATAGACCTCCCAGTTCTCTTCGAA
>NZ_JBAKFQ010000064.1:0-800 GCF_053484255.1 Martelella sp. FLE1502 | reverse complement strand
GGCCTACAGCTCTCCACAGGTCGTCATAGGTTCGCGCCTTTGCCTTCCTGAGAAGCGCCTTGAGCTTGGAGAACGCCTTCTCGATGGGGTTCAGGTCCGGTGAATAGCGCGGGAGAAACAGCACCCACGCGCCGCGCGCCCTGATCGCCTCGGCAGCGCGTGGGCTCTTGTGAACATTGAGATTGTCCCAGATGACGACATCTCCGGGTGACAGCGTCGGGGCAAGCTGGGTTGAGACATAGGTGTCGAAAGCCAGGCCGTTGATGGCACCCTCGATCACCCATGGCGCTATCAGTTCGTCACACCGCAGCCCGGCGATGAAGGTCTGGGTATTCCACTTGCCGAAAGGCGCGTCGGCAACAAGTCTTTGTCCCGTCCGGCTGCGTCCCCTGAGCGGCGTCATGTTGGTCTTCACACTGGTCTCGTCGATGAAGACAAGCCTTGCCGGCTCGGCACGCATAGCCGGCAATCGATGCTTTTGCCATACATCGCGCTCGGCATGCACGTCAGCGCGTTCTTTCTCCGACGCCAGCAGCGTTTTTTTTAAAGCTGAAGCCGGCACGGCACAGCAATTTCGACAGATTGGACGGATCGACGCTCACGCCATGCTCGTCCAGCAGAAAGCTTGCCAGATCGGGCATGGTGATGTCGGGCTCAGCCTCGACCCTGGCGATGATGAGCGCCCGATAAGGGGCGAGTTTGCCGCCGCCTTTCGGGCGACCCATGGGGCTCGGCTCCACAGAACCGGTCTCATCCAGCCGCTTCTGCAGCCGGACGGCCGTCGCCGCGGAAATCGCAAA
>NZ_JBAKFQ010000063.1:0-826 GCF_053484255.1 Martelella sp. FLE1502 | reverse complement strand
GCGCAGCGCCACTCGCCAAGAGCAGCGTCGCAAACGCTGTCTCTGAAAGAAAGCGGGACAGCCTGCCGCCCTGACTTCTTGCTATAGGTTGACTGGCCGGCATTGCGCAGACCATGTCTCTTTTGTCGAACTTTGGCAAATGCGTCATCTTGATACAGCCCTTCCCAAGTCAGTCCCGAATTGCGTTTTTATCAAGCAAAAAATGAGAAATCCTTCATGATTCCTAGCATTTCCACCTTAACTAAACGTAAAATTAAAAACAATCAAACACATATTATCAAAATTAAATTTATAATACACATTCCTTTAGTATAAAATTCTTATGAATATTACATAATATATATAATATATTAGTTATATATTATAAAATAAAACTGTATGTAAATAAAAATTATATTGTTCTTATCGCTCTTCCATTGAAAGCCAACCGGACGAAACAACACAAACGGAACCGCGTTGCTGATGAAACGCGGTTCCGTTTGTGTTGTCTTTCCGGGGCATTGCGGGCCGGAAGCCGGGCCCGGCTCTATCTTTTTGTTTTTACGCAATTCCGGACAGTGAACCGGTGTCCACTTCACCTGGAATTGCTCTGACGCCGCCTGGAACGGTTGCACCTGAGAAGACCGCGCGGTTCCGGTCTGTCCGTTTGGGCGCAAGCAGCCTTGCCGGCAGATGTTTCAATCTGACGGCAAGATGCTCTATCTATTTGTTTTGACGCATTTTCGCGGACATCAGGTGATTCCACCTGACTGCGAAATGCTCTAAAAGCGGATATTCAGCTTGGCTGTGACATTCTGGCTTTCATTGCCGCCGGCAAACTGGCCGG
>NZ_JBAKFQ010000062.1:0-874 GCF_053484255.1 Martelella sp. FLE1502 | reverse complement strand
GGCTCTGTTGCAAAAAAATCCAGCTGGCAAGGCAAGCCCCTCATTTTCTGCTGTCAAGCGGTCTGACCTTGTAGATTCTGGGCGAGCAGTTCCACGGCTTCTGTCAACGCGCTCGGCCCGATACCAAAAGCACGTTCAACGATGCGCGCTTCCCCAAGGATGTCTCGTGTCAGGTTGAAAATATTAGCCTGGCCCTTGCGCAACGCCCGCATGACCTCGAAGCCCTTGATCGTCGCATATGCCGTCTTCAACGTCTTGAACCCTCTGACGGGTTTGATCAGCTGCTTTAGCTTACCGTGGTCAGCTTCGACGACATTGTTCAGATATTTGACCTGCCGATGCACAAGGTCATTGGGGCATCTGCCTTCGGCCTTCAACTGCGCGATGGCAATCCCATAGGTCGGCGCTTTGTCAGTGTTGATGACACGCGGCTTTTCCCAGTCTTTCAGGCCGTTCAAAGCTTTGCCGAGGAAGCGCTTGGCCGCTTTGGCATTGCGTGTCGGAGACAGGTAGAAATCGATCGTGTTGCCGAATTTGTCGACGGCCCGATACAGATAGGTCCATTTGCCGCGAACCTTCACATAGGTTTCGTCAACGCGCCAGCTCGTTGACTGTGGTCGGTGCCAATGCCAGCGCAGTCGTTTTTCGATCTCCTGCGCGTATTTCTGGACCCAGCGATAAATCGTGGAATGATCGACGGGCACACCGCGCTCACCCATCATCTGTTCAAGATCGCGGTAGCTGATCCCATAGCGGCAATACCACCGCACCGCCCATAAAATCACGTCACCCTGAAAATGACGCCACTTGAAATCGCTCATCAAAAGTCCCGCTGAAAATTGTCCGCACTCTTTCGGGCATCGGCAAAATTTTT
>NZ_JBAKFQ010000061.1:0-878 GCF_053484255.1 Martelella sp. FLE1502 | reverse complement strand
GCTAGGCGGTGTGGACGGATTGCCGCAGTTTGAAGAAATGGGATTCCCCGGCTGAGCTTTGTCTGATTCATGGGATGTCGACTGATTGGAGGTCGACATGAGCACGAAGATGACAGAGGACGACTGGCGGATAGCGCTTGAGGTTTTTCGGGCATCGCTACCCCGACGTGGCGACAAAGGCCGCGATGACCGGCTTTTTCTGGAGGCCCTTCATTATTTCGCGGTTCACAATATCACCTGGCGTGCCCTGCCGGAGCGCTTCGGCAAATGGAATAGCGTCTGGAAACGGTTCGACCGACTGAGCAAGGGCGGCACCTTCGATCTCTTCTTCGAACATCTGGCCTCTCTGTCCTCCACGGCCAGTCTGGTTCAGATGTTCGATTCCACAATCGTCCGTGCTCATGTTTCGGCTGCTGGCGCAAAAGGGGGCAGAAAGGTCAGGCGCTCGGCCGGTCACGCGGCGGTTTCACGACTAAAATCCATCTGAAGACGGATTTCGACGGGTTGCCAATCGCATTCGATCTGACCGGAGGCGAAAAAGGCGATGCTCCGCATTTCCGGATTCTGTTGGACCTCGGTCCCGACGTAACACCCCGCGCGGTTGTCGCAGACAAGGGCTATGCCAGCAAGGCCAACCGCAACGCAGCCCGTTCTTGCGGTGCCATTCCGGTGATCCCGCATAAAACCAACGAGAAAGAAAAACCCGCCCGCTTTGCCAAGGCCATTTATCGAGGCCGCGCCCGCATCGAGCAGGCTGTCGGGAAACTCAAACGCTTCAAACGGGTTGCCCTGCGCTGTGAGAAAACCAAACGCAACTTTTCAGCCATCGTTTCAATCGCTGCAGCATTCAACCTCATAAAATCCGTCCACACGGCCTA
>NZ_JBAKFQ010000060.1:0-899 GCF_053484255.1 Martelella sp. FLE1502 | reverse complement strand
TGTACGGCCTTGATACATACCTGACAGATGTTCGGAGACATGCCTGACACTTCTCGGATTGCAATCTGGGAGGTTCGGATGGGGTGGGAGACGAAGTCTGTGGTGGATCAGCGGTTGGAGTTTTGCCGGCTTTGTGCGCTTGAGGGCGCGAATGTTTCGCAATTGTGCCGACGTTTCGGGATTTCTCGCCAGACGGGCTATGTCTGGCTGAAGCGTTTCAGGGCCAGCGAGGGGATGCAGGATCGCTCGCGGCGGCCGCACGTTAGTCCGCGGCGCACCGATCAGGCGCTTGAACAGGCTGTGCTTGAGGTGCGCGATGCGCATCCGGCCTGGGGCGCCCGCAAGATTGCGTGCCGGCTGGAACGAGCGGGGATTGATCCGCCGGCGGCGTCGACAGTCCATGCCATCCTGGTCCGACACAAGCGGATCGCAACGCCTGAGGGCGCCGGCCCGGCCTATGGACGTTTCGAGCGCGAAGCGCCAAACCTGCTGTGGCAGATGGACTTCAAGGGACGTTTTCAGCTCGTCTCGGGAGACTGGTGTCATCCGCTCACCGTCCTCGATGATCATTCGCGGTTTGCCCTCGGGCTTGAGGCCTGCGCCGACGAACGGATGATGACGGTTCGCACTCGGCTGGAACGCATCTTTCGTCACCATGGGCTGCCGATGGCGATCTATGCCGACAATGGCAACCCTTGGGGAACCGGCGTTCCGCACGGCTGGACACGCTTGCGCGTCTGGCTCCTCAAGCTGGGGGTGGAGCTCATTCATGCCCGCCCCTACCATCCGCAGGGACGCGGCAAGAACGAACGCTTCCACCGCAGCTTCAAGGCTGAAGTTCTCGCCTTTCAACCGTTGTCGGACTTCAGGCAGGCGCAAAGGGCGTTTGATCGCTGGCG
>NZ_JBAKFQ010000059.1:0-1052 GCF_053484255.1 Martelella sp. FLE1502 | reverse complement strand
AATGGTCGGCGGAAGACGGGGCCAGCCGAGCAACGCAGGAATACCTCGACACCCTAGACGACGCGGCTTTCGGCGCAGCCACGCCCGTGAAGCCGAAGGCGATCTCGCCTACCGATCCCGCCGCACGGTTCACCGGAGCCAACGGTGACAGACCCTTCTTCGCCTACAGCACTAACTACCTGGTGGATCTGGACAACGCGATCATCGTCGACGTCGAGGCTACCGTTCCGATCCGGCAGGCCGAGGTCGGCGCCGTGCGTGACATGCTGACGAGAACCAGAGAGCGGTTCGACCTGCACCCGGACACGCTGGCCGCGGGTACGGCCTACGGCACGGCCGAGATGCTCGGCTGGCTCGTCGACGAACAGAACATCGAACCGCACATCCCGGTCTTCGACAAATCCGAGCGCAAGGACGGCGCGTATCCGGCAACCGACTTCGCCTACGATGAAGCGGCAGACGAGTATCACTGCCCTGGAGGCCAAGCGCTGAAGCCCTACTGGCGGGACATCTCGAAGGGGCGACCAGAGTTCGGAAAGGACGGCTTCAAGAAATACTTCGCCCGAAAACAGGATTGCGCTGCATGCGCCCTGAAACCCCGATGCACGCCCAATCAGACGACCCGCAAAATCTCTCGATCAAGACACGAGCACGCGCGCCAAAAGGCGCGGGAGATCGCCACGACCGACGCATATGTTGCGTCGGGCTATGCCAGGAAGAAAGTCGAGATGCTCTTCGCCCACCTCAAGCGTATACTCGGTCTCGACCGCCTTCGCCTCCGAGGACCGAACGGCGCCAAGGACGAGTTCCACATAGCCGCAACCGTCCAGAACCTCCGCAAACTCGCCAAGCTGAGGCCGTCACTGGCCTGAGACATCAGCGGAATGCTCTGCCTAACTCGCCGGCCGGAAATTCGGGTCGAGTTTTTCAACACCATCCGGACAAAGCGCTAATTCGCTGCAGTTACTCGAACGACCGCTTCACGGTGAATCTAAATTCGTTCGGCAAAGCGCCTGATGCGTTGCACCAGGCGCCTCTTGTTCCTGTCACAT
>NZ_JBAKFQ010000058.1:0-1078 GCF_053484255.1 Martelella sp. FLE1502 | reverse complement strand
CCGGGTGGTGTCGGATGATGTTGAGAGCGAGCTTGCGAAGGATCGAAAGGTTCTGGGGCCCATGATCCTTTCGGTTTCTGGCGGCGTCTTCGCAGAAGGCGACGTCGAGCACCCAGTGCAGTTGGTTCTCGATCGTCCAGTGCGCTCTGGCGATACCCAGAAAGGCGGCGGCGCTGACCGGCCTGGACAGCAGGAAATGACGGATGTGACACGTTTGCCGGCCATCGGGCTCCACCCGGATGCTTTCAAGCCGCGCGATCGCCTTGACGCCGGGAAAATCCATTCCTTCCGCTTTGACGATGATGGCGCGTCGGGTTTCGGTTCTGTCATGGGCCTTGCCATCGGCCGTTTCGGCTCTGTCGGGGTTGGTTTCCTCTTCAAGCAGAGCGATCGCCTGGTTGAGAAGACCCGGTTGGTTGCCCTTGAGTGCAAGCGCATAGTCAGCGCCGGTCTTGAGAATGGCAGAGGCCGTGTCGGCCCTGCAATGCAGCGCGTCAGCCGTCACGATGCAGCCATCCAGTGACAAGCATGAAAGAGCTTGCAGAACGCCTTTGACTTCACTGCGGCCCGGCGCGAGCTGCTGGCCGATGACCATGCGCTGGTCGGCTGCCCAGATGTTGACCAGATGCAGGGGCGAGGCCTTGTCGCCGCGTTTGTAGGCCCCGCGCACGGCCTTGCCGTCGATGGCGATGACACCGCTGATGGATTTTGCAAAAGCCTGCGCGAAGCGTGCAAAGACCGTTTCGAAAGCCTCGGGGTCGATATGTCTGAAAACATTCGAGAAAACGTCGTGACTGGGAATGCCGTAAGGCAGAGGCACGATCTCCTTCAGAAGCTTGTGCTTGGAGACGCCAAAGTCGGCCATGTCCTGACAGGTTTCGGCCCCGCACAGCACCGCCGCCAAGGCAATGAACAAAACGCTGTTCAGCGAATAGCGGACATTGGCCGCCCGAGGGTCCGGAACCGACCCGAAAAGAGACGCAAATCCGTCCATCCGACCCTCCTTAACAGAAAGACTGAAGATGAATCGATTTGCGTCAAATATTCAATAGCTTAAAAGCCATACGCGATTCCCCTG
>NZ_JBAKFQ010000057.1:0-1365 GCF_053484255.1 Martelella sp. FLE1502 | reverse complement strand
AGCCGCCTATGCCGACGATCTTTACTGGAACGCCGGAGGCACTTCCGGAGACGGCTCCTCCCTTGTGGGCTATGCCGGCACATGGTCGACCAGCGTCGCCAACTGGACCAATTCAGCCAACACGAACCCCGCCGGGCCCTGGGTCAACCAGCCTGGCATGAATGCCTTTCTGACCGGCCAGGACCAGGCCTTTTATATAACGGTCACCGTCGACGGAACGATCCAGTTCGACACCATCACGATCGGAACCGTGCCCCCGGGCCAGTTCGCCGGCGACAGCGTTTTCTACACCATCACCGGCGGGCAATTCCAGATGGCGCCGGCAAGCGGCACCCATGGAACCATTGTGACCTACGTGCCCAGAGGAACAGTCATCGATACGATTATCTATAACAGCGCCGACAATTCGGTGCAGGATCTCGTCATATCGGATGCGGCGCCCTCCAACCCGCAATTCATCGGTGGTATGGTTATCTTACGCGGCGCGCAGCAATATACCGGCACAACCTATGTCGAGGCCGCATTTCTCCAGCTTGGCGGCGCCGTTCTCGACATCGGCCCCTATGAGGTCGGCTCGGTCAAGGGCAATATCGTGCTTTCGCCGGGGTCCACACTCCAGATCTGGTCCGGCACCTCCGACGACAGTACTGTTACGACCACCAATGTCATCAGCAGTAAAGTCGCCAGCGACACCACCACCAGCCTTTGGATCTCCGGCTGGCTCACCGGAGGAAACCATCAGGTTATCTTCAACTCCGACAGTTCCGCCTTCCTGGGCGCGGTCCAGGTCGGCGGAATCATGAGCGGCACCGGCGCTGTCGGAGGTGTCGTCGACATCGTCGCCGGCGGCGAGATCCACAATACCCAGGGCAGCACGCTGAAACTCGGCTCCTCGGTGACAATGCATCCAGGAGAAACTGATCCCTTCTACGGGAATGTCCCGGGCAGCAAGATCGTGGCCAATCTCAACGACGCGAATGCCGGGCAGCCGATATTCTCCACCGGCGACCTCGACATCCGGAGCGGATTGCTGACGGTCAATGTCTCGGGATCGGCTCAGGTCTACAACATTATCCAGTACACCGGAACACTGCAGGATGTCCCCAACACGATGTTCCTGCAGGCGCCAACGATCAATGGTGTAACCGCCGACCATCAACTGGACGTCGTCACGCCCGGCACCGGGCTCTACGCGCCAGGCATGATCCGCCTGCTGATCTATGACGCCAATGACGAGATCGCCCAGTACTGGAACGGCGGTGCGCCGCCGCCCTACACGGGGGGGCTTGTCGGTGGTTCCGGAACATGGACCTCGGCCACCCAGAACTGGACGGATTCGACCGGGACGAATGCGTCCGCCTGGGC
>NZ_JBAKFQ010000056.1:0-1487 GCF_053484255.1 Martelella sp. FLE1502 | reverse complement strand
ATCGTTTCAATCGCTGCAGCATTCAACCTCATAAAATCCGTCCACACGGCCTAGCTAGCATTGAGAGCGTTCCGGTTACGCAAGGTCTTGATGATGACCAGGTCAAAGCGCTCGTTCAAACCACGCAAGCTAAAATCCTGCAGCTTGCCGGCTTGCCGCCGATCGGTTCGCACTGGCCTCTGGTACGCGACGCACTCCAACTCAGCTACGGCTATGCCGCCAGCGAAACAAGGCGCTATGATGACGGCAAATTCCGGATGGTCGAGGGAAATATCCAGGAAGAAGACCTCTCCGACGCCTCCCGCTTTCGTGTCGGCTTCGGCAACAGTGGAGACATGGTCAGCCAAATTTTCGCGAAACAGGGTTTTACGGCCTTTGCCACGACCGAGTTGGGACGCATTGACACGAAAGCCACCGGCCGCGGCCTCGACTGCGACACACCTCATCTGGCCGATGCCTGCGGAATCCTGATCTTCGAGAAGCAGCAGGGTGACTGGATCCTGACGAAGGCCGAAGGTGTCCTGGATCTTAAGGAATCCGATCATGGCCGCGCGCTCGAAACTGTGCTGGACGACGATGTCGACGCCTTCCTTCGCTCCGACCTCACGGTCGCTTACGACCGTGACTGGCTTGCAGGCAAGACGTCGGGATTGCATTTCTCGGGACAGTATGCGCCAGCCGCGCGCTATATCTACCGTGTGGTGTTGGTCAACGTCCGAGCCGAACGTTAGCAAGGGCATCGAGCGTGGAGACACCAAATATCGGAACGCTCGATGCCCTTGCGGATTATACCGAGCTGCCGTTCATGCTTAGCGCGGCGAAGGTCGGTAGCGAGCCCAAAGTACCAGTTACTGCACTATGCGCGAATGTCGGCCATCAATGAGACTACGCCTACACACGCGCAATCTCACGGATCAGATCATTTGTCTCTGGTCTCGTCGTTTGGTGCCGATAACGAAGAGCAGAAACAGTTCGCGAAATTTCAAGGTCGTCGATGAGTATCGAAACGAGGCCCCTATCTGCTGGAATTGCCGTGGTTGGCAAAATCACCGCGCCTAATCCCTGCCGCGCGAGTTCGACTAACCAATCCACGCGATTTGACCGATAGGCCGCGTAGAGTTCGTGACCTTGGTCTGCACATGCCCGATGCAACGCATCGCGCATTTCGCAATTGGGTCGATCGAGCATGTCAGTTTCAGCGAGTGTCGAAAGAGAAATAGCGTTTCGTCCAGACAACGGGTGCGACTTGGACACCACAACCTTGTAGGACTCGTCATAGAGCTGGTCTATTCGATAGAGGTCTTCACTGACCGTCGCCGCTGTGACAACGACGTCAAATTCACCCTCTCGCAATCCGGCCATAAGCTTGGAGGCAGACGCCACGATCAACTCTATTTCGGCTTGCGGCAATCGTGTACGGAAGCGTTCCACGGCGGCTGAAATCCGGTTGTGACCAATCGTTTCGCCAACACCGACAGAAATAGGAA
>NZ_JBAKFQ010000055.1:0-2719 GCF_053484255.1 Martelella sp. FLE1502 | reverse complement strand
GTCCAAGCCGCGTAACTATTGAAACCAAGCCTCCGGCAAACCCGGAGCGGTTCAGGTTGGCTGTCTTGGTGGCGGCGCTCCAGGCGTTGGGCGGGGCTAAGACCGTTGATCTCCCGTTCGATGTCGAACAGGCGATCGATCCGTTTGACGGCCTCCAGCGCAATCGGCGAGATCGGCGCGGCTTTGCCACCACGTTTGGCGTTCGTGGCGATGTCGGCCAGCACGAAGAACTTGCGACGCGAATGTGCCCAGCAGAGTGCCTGGCGCAGAGGCGCGGGATCGCGATCTGCTTTGAACAGCGGATTGTAGCCGCCATAGGCATCTGTCTGCAGAATGCCGGTGTAGGTCTTCAGGTGGCGCTCGGGATGCTCCTGTCGCCGGTCCCGCGAGGCATAGTAGAGGGCGGCGGGCGGTGACTGTCCGCCAAATGGTCGGTCATCCCGGACATAGGTCCAGATGCGGCCCGTATCGGTCTTTCCTTTCGCCAGGATCGGCACGGTCGTGTCATCACCATGCAGACGCTCGGCGGCCAGAACATGCTCCTCGATCAGCGAATGGATTGGCTTGAGGGCCGCAGCGCACGCGCCAACCTGGTCGGCCAGGGTCGAAAGGCTGAGATCGATCCCCTCACGGGAATATCGTTCGCTTTGACGGTTGAGCGGCTGGTGCTGGGCGAACTTCTCGAACAAGATCATTGCCAGAAGGTTGGGCCCGGCAAAGCCTCGTGGTGTCACATGGAAAGGTGCTGGGGCCTGCGTGATCTTCTCGCATTCACGACAGGAGAACTTCTCCCGCACGGTCTGAATGACCTTCCACTGACGCGGAATGACCTCCAGGGTCTCGGTGACATCCTCGCCGAGCTTTGACAGCCTGGCCGATCCACAGCAGGAACAACTGGCCGGGACGGCGATAACGACACGTTCGCGCGGTAAGTGCTCGGGAAAGGGCTTGCGTGACGGACGCTTACGCTCGAAGGTCCTGACGGTTGAGGCACTGGCTGCAATCTCTGCTGCCAGTTCATCTTCGCCGGCATCAGCTTCGAGTTCTTCGAGCTGCAGTTCCATCTGTTCGAGAAGCCGCGCCTTGCGTTCCGAGCGGCTGCCGTAAAGCTCGCGGCGAACCTTCTCGATCTCCAGCTTCAGCCGGGCGATCAGCGCCTCGGAATGTGACACGAGCGCCTTTGCACTGGCAGCTTCCGCCTTCGCTATCGTCGCTTCGGCCTCGGCCGCAACACGACGCGCTCGCTCTTGCGCCAGAGCAGCAAGTGCACTGGCAAGATCCTTAGGAAGCTGTTGGGCCGCGTCGTTCATGGAGTGATGGAATCATATTCGCTCCCGTCATTCCAGCATTTTTACTTACCCGACCGAGGTCGGCCGCCAGGTTTTTTGCGGCATCCGCCAGTCGATCCCTTCCAGCAGATATCCGAGCTGCGCAGGTGTGATCACCACCGTTCCATCGGCCGCCGACGGCCATATGAAGCGTCCCCGCTCCAGCTTCTTCGTGAACAGGCACGCTCCCTGGCCATCATGCCAGATGACCTTGATCAGGCCGCCGCCACGACCGCGGAAGACGAACAGGTGTCCACACATAGGATCGCGCTTCAGCGTCTCCTGCACCATCAACGACAAACCGGGAAAGCCCTTGTGCATGTCCGTGTGGCCTGTCGCCAGCCAGACCTTCACACCAGCAGGAACCGGGATCATCGCCGACCCAGCACACAATCGAGAATGCGGCCAAGTGCCTCCGTGTCGATGTCGCTATCCACGCGGACACGACGACCGCGGCCCAGATCAATCGGGACATCGCTGCGTTTCCGGCGGGGATGCGATGAGGCCGGCGCTTCTGAGGCAGCAGGCTGGGCTGCCGGCGCGGCCTCCGAAACGATCACGGGCACCAAGGTGCTCGATCCCGGCGTCGACGGCTCCTCGAGCCGGCAGAGTTCCTTGCGCCACCGAAAGAGCTGGCTCACGTGGATGCCGGCCGATCGCGCAATCTCGGAAAGAACCGCACCCGGCTCAAGGCAGGCGGCAACCAGCCGCTCCTTGTCCTCGCGAGACCAGCGCCGACGGCGCTCGACAGACGTGATCACTTCAATCGAATGTTTGGTCATAGGACTACTCCTAGTGTTTGCACTAGGACTTCCAATGTTCACGCCAATCTCGCAAGACGGCCTTCACCGGAGGCTTACGAAAAGCTTGACTGCGACGGGACGATGATCGTGCTCGGGGAGGGAGTATCAGAACCTCATCTGTCAAAGGCGATGCCCGGAGTTGCGGCCAAGAATACTGGCAGATTGCCCGAGAAATAAGGCATTCGCGCGGATTCCCGCCAGTTATCGCCTATTTCCGGATATTGCAACTTCATCTGACAAACAACACCGGCGACAGTCGGATAATGCGTGGGTCTCGAACCTTCGGCATCCGCTCTGGACTTGCCTCCTCTGCCGTGAGGGAACAGCTCAAGTCAGCAAGCTCAACAATCGCCCCTTCACGGTCGCCTATGGCGTATGCGTGCTGGATGATGGAAAGCAGCACCAGAATTTCGTGGCTATCTAGACGGTTCCGTCGAGGAAAGGGGAACTGAAATATCAAATCATCGCCCTTAACCAGTTCGTATTCTAGCCCGATAGCTGCATAGAGGTGGTTCGGAAAATCTGCACAGCGGGGATAAGTGGAATTTCTGCCTGAGATCGGCTTAGATGCCGGGAACAGGAGATACC
>NZ_JBAKFQ010000054.1:0-2773 GCF_053484255.1 Martelella sp. FLE1502 | reverse complement strand
AAGCCGCTCGCCACGTTTCTCTTTCTTCACATATTCAATTGTCCAAATAACCGACGGAAATTTTCCGTCACAAATCCACTCTCGGCCAATCTGTTAAGCTCAGCCTGACGAAGCACTTAAGCCTGTCGGAAGATTTTGTTTCGAACCGTAGGCCCCGCTTCAGCGCCGCCCCGTCGTTCGGTGAGGCGGCTTATAGACCCACCTCTTCCCGATCGTCAACAACGCAATTCGAAAAAAAATGACATTTTTGTTATGGCATTGAAATATATAGATAATTTAGTTCACCTAGCGCCCTTCCTCGAAAATCGGGTGCTGGAAGGGCCGAAACGCCGGGCTGTCGGCAGCCGTATATGACAGCGCCTTCAATATGCCATCTTCAGACATGACATTTGCGCCGCTGTTCGGGGCACCGACAGCAGGACGGGGTCAACCATATAGACGCGGGTTTGCGGACGGCTCTCGAAGCGCGTCCCGTTTTTCGCCGAATTGATGCGGGCCTCGCCTTTCTGATGTGAAGCTCTGCCATATGGTGGCGCTTCGCCTGCGCGGACCTGCTCCACCCTGCCCGGAGCGCCTGCGCGAGGTTTGACTAATCGGCCGAATTTCGGCACATGGAAACGGGCGGAAACGCGAAATGCGATGCGAGACGACAGGCCTATGAAAGTGAAAGACAATCCGGCGCGTTCCTTCGGCCGGCGAAATCCGATCGTCGTCGACGGCCGCACGCCGCCGGCGCGGCGCGACGTTTCGCTGCGCTGGCTCGCCGGAGTCTGCCTGACGGGCCTGACCAGCACCGCGCTGATGGCGGTCGCGCTTTCCGTCGCCGTCGATGGACGCGAGCGGCTTGCAATCCCCGCGTCCGCCTTTGCCAAGACCGCGTTGCCCGGTCCGGATGACAATGAAAGTGCTGCCCGCGGGGCGCGTCTGGTGCAGACCGCCGTCATCGCCAAGCCCTCGAACCGCCGCATCCTGCAGGTGCCGACCGCGGTGCGCCAGGGCGATAGCGACGTGGTTCATTACGAGCCGTTTTCCGAGGTGAAGATGGCGCTCGCCGCCAATTACGGCGAGACCCCTTCCTATCCGGCCTTCGACCCCTTCGCCGTGTTTTCCTCGAGCGACGCGCCGGGCGATGCCCAACACGGCGCCGACGTGATCTATGACACGGATGTTCAGGGCGAGGTCGAGATCCGCTCGATCGCCTTCCCGATGACGCGGCCGGATGCGCCCTTCGCCGCCGACCTCAGCACCGAGGAAATCGAGGCGACCATTCTCGCCAACGAGGCCTCGCTGCAGGACAGCGTCGGCGAGATTTCGATGCTGAGCTATGTCGATCCCGACCGGTTTGAGCCGGAACCCAGCCTGTTACCGCTCAAACCCGCGCTCAGCGCCCAGATCATTGACGAGAATGTTTCGGTGAGCGCGCTGCAATCCGTGTTCACTCGTGATTTCAGCGACGACATTCTGCCGGTGCGTCAGGCGGTGGAGACGTCCGCGCTTCTGACGGCGGCAGGCTATCCGCCGCCGCAGGCCAACGAGCTTGGCCGGTTGATCCAGGAAGGCACGGGATCGGCCATGCTGAAGGCCGGCGACACGCTGCGCATCGGGCTCCTGCGCATGGGCCGCAATATGCGCGTCGTGCGCCTCAGCCTTTATCGCAACGGCGAGCATCGCATGACGATGGCGCTCAACGACGAGGGCCGTTTCGTCAAGGGCACGCCGCCGGCCATGAGCGATGCGGTCGCCAATGCCGCCGCGGACGAGACCGACCTGCTGCTCGGCACGGCGCAGAAGCCGGTCAGGGTTTATGACGGCATCTACCGAGCAATGCTGAGCTACGATCTGAACGAGCAGATGTCGGCGCAACTGATCAATCTTCTGGCCAGCAAGGTCGATCTGCAATCGCAGGCCTCGCCCGAAGACACGCTTGAGCTGTTCTTCTCCGATGCCGACCCCAAGGGCGGGGCGACGAAGGGCTCCGAGCTGTTCTACATCGACGCGGAGATCGGCGGCCAGGACATCGCGCTCTACCGTTTCCGCGACCCGGAAACCGGCGCCGTGGACTTCTACGACAAGGATGGCCGCAGCATCCGGCGTTTCCTGCTGCGCAATCCGGTGCCAAACGGCCGGTTCACATCCGGTTACGGCATGCGCCGCCACCCGGTGCTGAAATATGCCCGCATGCATCCGGGCGTCGACTGGGCGGCGCCGACAGGCACCCCGATCATCGCCGCCGGCGACGGCATCGTGGAAAAGGCCGGCTGGGCCAGCGGATACGGCAACCAGACCATCATCCGCCACGCCAACGGCTACGAGACCTCCTACAACCACCAGAGCAAGATCGCCGGCGGCGTCAAACCCGGCGCACGCGTCAAGCAGGGCCAGATCATCGGCTATGTCGGGGCGACCGGCCTGGTGACCGGCGCGCATCTGCATTACGAGGTGATCGTCAACGGCAGCAAGGTCGACCCGATGAAGATCCGCTTCCCGAATTCCGACGCGCTGACCGGCGAAAACCTCGCCCGCTTCCAATCGGAGCGCGCCCGCATCGACGCCCTGCTCGGCAACGACAATGCCGGCGGCCAGGTGGCCTCGAACGCCAACTGATCGGCAAATAGCCGCGGAGCAAAAAAGGGCCCGCCGGATGGCGGGCCCACAGACCGTTGACCAGCCACGGCCTCAGTTTTTTAATCCTCATTCACCTCCCCCACAGGGGTCATGCTCGGGCTTGACCCACTGCTGTCCGGTTTAACTTTCATTGTCGAAAAGAGCCATC
>NZ_JBAKFQ010000053.1:0-2821 GCF_053484255.1 Martelella sp. FLE1502 | reverse complement strand
CACCGTCTCGTCACTTTCCAACCCCGACCCAAGCGCGCCCGCGATCGTAGCTACGGACGTCGCAAGCCAAGCCAGCTTCACATAGTCGAGCAGCCCGATGGCATGGCTTAATCGGGATTCGAGCAGATCAGGGGGCACAAACAAGACCACCGCAATCACGAACAGCGCCAGGAGCACGCCATAATAGAGAACAACGGCGACACTAAGCGTGAGCACCGTAGCCGCGTTATATAGCCTCATTAACAGGGGCGAGCCCTCCGCTTGAGGCTTCTCCCATAGATCGTGTGAGATGATCAGCCAGAACACCATGGCCACCATCGACGTCGCCATCAGGGCGACCAAACGGATCGGACCGTAGGCATCGCTCAGTTGCCAGAGCGTCGGGAAAATCAGCCCGTATGCGCCGGTGGCGAAAGCCACGGCCACCACGCTCTTGAAGGCTGGAAAGATGGTCCAGGGCTGGTTCGCCCTCACCATTCCCGTTAGTAGGCGTAGCCACGCGTAAGGCCTCGGCGCAGCAACGAATCGCACATCGACGGCCATGTCCGGATCCTGCGGTACGATTCGGCGTATGGGCGCCAAGTATCGCAACAACGGCCATCGATCAGTTCGCCCCGTCACGGACTTGCGGGATTGGGGCCGCTCCGGATCGCCAGCAGCTTGATCGTGTGACTTCGGTTCCTTGGATACGAGCTCTCTGAGCACAAGGACGGCGGCGCGCTCTGACCGACGGTACATGAGCATTCCGCCAGTGGCGGGCACCGAAATACCGCCGACGCCTTTTTCCCGAACAGCGTCGGCGACCACGACATGGTCCTGACGGAGGATCGGCAGATCGGTGATGCTGATCGCAAAATCCCAACCGTGCTGGTGTTTGCGTTTTTCGGCTTCGTCGAGAATTTCCGCGGGATCGCCAGCGCCGCCGGTCAAGGGATCGCAGACGATTTCCACGTACCAGTCGTTACGTTCATCGACTTCGCTGCGAAGAAGGTCGGGCAATATCTCAGCCAGATGCGCGGCCACCTTTTCGGGAAGCTCCGGCGCCGGGAGCAGCCCTATCACCCATCGGTACGACGCTGCATCCATCGGTCTCACATGCGAACCGCGCCTCGCTTCGCTTTGCGGGGTAGTCTCGTCATCGACCGATTTCTGGCTTTCCAACTTGCACATGAGAACCTCCCAGTTCGGTCTCTCACGGACCTCAATATGTGATAAAGCCTCAGCTGGCGACCCAACGCGCGTTATTCATGCTGTCATGAGGCAGTCGCTCGATCCTCAACTTCGGGCGCCGGCCTGTACCGTGCTGCGTGAAGACCACAGCCCACGTTGAGCATTTGGACGAAACGGCGACTGACCGAACGCCCGTTTTGTCCGCACACCGGACATAAACCTCCTGCCAGAAGGTGTGCGCCAAAAACGGTCGATTCCGCCTGTGACACAAACGGTTGAGTTCTGACCGACGAGCGCCCGACAGCGGACCTTCAAACACGGGCTACTCACCGTCCGCTGAGCGGGACAGAGCCGTCATTCAGGCCCATGAAATTTTCAGCGGAGGTAATACAGCGATGTCCTCGATGGCGTAGGCAATGCCGTCAACGAGGAGGCCGTCAGGCAGCTCACACCCAAGTGGTTGATGCGCAATTTTCCGGAAGCCCAGCTTTTTCCCTCAGCGGTCGCGGCGGGTATGGCTGCGCCGCACAGGTAGGTTTGCCTGCCTCTCCCGGTGGAAAACATACATGCCGGAGCCAAGGATCACGAGCGTTCCAAAAACCGTCATTTCATCCGGAACATCGCCGAAGGCGAAAAGACCGATGAACGTCGCTCCAAGAATTTCAAGATACTGAAAGGGTGCCAAAACGCTGGCTTCGGCCCGGCTGAAGGCATACGCGATCAACAGGAAGGTGGCCGCTGCCAGAACGCCAGCCCCGGCGAGACTCAACGCAATCTGCGGGTTTAGGCGGCTGAGCATCTTATGTAGATCCGAGGTCATCAGCATGAGCAACACCAGCGTGATGCAAGCATAAGCAGCGGACCCGAGTTGGAACGTCAGTGCGGAGGCAGTTCGCGTCGCCCTACGTGTGATGATCATGTTCAGCGCATAAGCGACTGCGGCGGCGACTGGCAGAAAAACTGTTAGACCAAAGGTTGCAAAATTTGGTCGCAGGATCAGAAGAACACCTAACATCCCGATTCCGATCGCAGCATAGCGATGCGGTCCGGGTTTTTCTCCGAGCAGAAATCCTGCGAGAAGTGTTAAGAGCAACGGCTCAACGAAAAAAATTGCGATAGCCGTCGCAATGGGCATGGTTTTGAAGGCTGTAATCAGGCTCAGGCTGATAACCGAAACACATTGGCCTGAGAGAAACGACCATATCGAGAAAGGACGCCCTGAGAGGCGATGACGCATCAGCATAAAAGCCCCAGCTAGAAAGCCAGCCTGCACAAGGGCTCGGACCGCCGCAATCTGTGACGGTGGCAGAGCGCTCGTCAGGGATTTGGTGATGGCATCCCCTGCCGGTAGAAGAAGCATTGCAAGTGACATGGTGATCATGCCGAGCAGAGGGGGGTAGGACTGGCGCAGCGGCGCCTGAACGATAACAGACATCTCGAACTCCTTCGCCGTAGCTTTGCTACGGCTCAAGATCCGGGCGTGCAGGACTGAATGATGAAAGTGCTTCGCGACGCCATCGCAAGCAGACAGTCTGCCTAAGGGAGATAAGAGGCCACTGTCAACGGCGTGAGCGGCATATCTTATGGCTCTGTTGCAAAAATTTTGCCGATGCCCGAAAGAGTGCGGACAATTTTCAGCGGGACTTTTGAT
>NZ_JBAKFQ010000052.1:0-3120 GCF_053484255.1 Martelella sp. FLE1502 | reverse complement strand
AATCGCACCAAAACGGAATCCCATACGATTCATTCATCACGCCTGATGCTCTAGTTGCACTCATTCCCCTGACTGTGCAAGAAACGCGCTAGCCCTTTTATCAACACGTCACCGCGATGACGTGTCCTCTTCATGCGAGCCTGCCATGCGCGCGAATTACCGCCTGCAACGCCTGTTTGTCGAAGCCGATCTCGGGCCTGATGCCGAGATCGAAGCCGACAAGAATCAGTTTCACTATCTCGCCCACGTCCTGCGCGCCACGGAGGGGACCGAGCTGTTGGCCTTCAACGGCAGGGATGGCGAGTGGCTGATGCGGCTTACCTTCCCGACGCGCAAGAAGATCACGCTTGCGGCCGTCGAGCAGACCCGCCCGCAGCCCGCAGCCTCCGATCTCCATTACCTGTTCGCGCCGCTCAAGACCGGGCGGATGGACTATATGGTGCAGAAGGCGGTGGAGATGGGCGCCGGCATCATCCAGCCGGTGATGACCCGCCATGTCCAGGGCAAGCCCGCCAAATCTGAGCGCCTCGCCGCCAACATCATTGAGGCGGCCGAGCAATGCGGCGTGCTGAGCGTGCCGGACCTGCGCGAGCCCGCCAGGCTTGAAGAGATTCTCGAAAACTGGGAGCCCGGCCGGCAACTGATCTTCTGCGACGAGGGGGCGGAAACCCAGAACCCGCTTGCAGCGCTTGAAACGGTGGAGGCCGCGCGGCTGGCGCTGATCGTCGGGCCGGAAGGCGGGTTTTCGGACGAGGAGCGATCACTTTTGCGTGGTCTGTCCTTCGTCACGGCGATTCCGCTTGGGCCGCGAATCCTGCGCGCGGATACCGCGGCTGTCGCCGCCCTTGCCGTTATCCAGGCGACGATCGGCGACTGGCGCTGACGCCGGGCTGGTCGCGGACCCGATAGGGTTTTCGCGCGTTTCATCATCAATCAAAGAAATTGACTTGATTGGCCCGGCGATCCGGTTCAAGAGCGGATTGCGCGGGCTCAGGCCCTGACGACGAGGGCGGTTGCTCCATTCACTGAAATGCGAAACCGTTCTATCTGTTTGTGTTGAGAACGAGGAAGCTTGCATGGCCCGTGACACATCCGACGGGACGCCGATTACCGGCAAGGCGGAACTGGTCGCCTATCTGGAAGCCGGGTGCAAGCCTGAGTCCGAATTCCGGATCGGCACGGAGCACGAGAAATTTCCGTTCTTCAAGGGCAGCAATGCACCTGTTCCCTATGAGGGCGAGCGCTCGATCTCGGCGATCCTGAAGGGCATGAAGGACAAGCTCGGCTGGGACGCCATCATGGATGGCGACAACATTATCGGCCTTGCCGAGCCCAACGGCATGGGCGCGATCTCGCTGGAGCCGGGCGGTCAGTTCGAGCTTTCCGGTGCGGCCCTCAAGACCCTGCATGAGACCTGTCGCGAATCGAACCGGCATCTGGCCGTGCTGCGCGGCGTCGCCGAACCGATGGGCATCGGCTTTCTCGGCATTGGCGGCAGCCCGAAATGGACGCGCGCGGAAACCCCGCGCATGCCGAAATCGCGCTACGAGATCATGACCCGCTACATGCCCAAGGTCGGCAGTCAGGGTCTCGATATGATGTACCGCACCTGCACCATCCAGGTGAATGTCGACTTCTCCTCCGAGGCCGACATGCGCCGCAAGATGGCGCTGTCGCAGAAGCTGCAGCCGCTTTCGACCGCGCTGTTCGCCTCGTCGCCTTTTACAGAGGGCAAGCCGAACGGCCTCCTGTCATGGCGCGGCGATATCTGGCGCGACACCGACAACAATCGCGCCGGCCTGCTCGATTTCGCCTTCCGCGACGATTTCACCTTCGAGCGCTATGTCGACTGGGCGCTTGATGTGCCGATGTATTTCATCATCCGCGACGGGCGCTACCGTGACTGCACGCACATCACCTTCCGCCAGTTCATGGATGGCGCGCTGAAGGGCGAGATCGATGAATGGCAGCCGACGATGGGCGACTGGACCAACCATATCTCGACGCTGTTTCCGGATGTGCGGTTGAAGCGCTTCCTGGAAATGCGCGGCGCTGACGGCGGCACATGGCGGCGCATCTGCGCGCTGCCATCCTTCTGGGTCGGCCTGCTCTATGATCACGGCGCGATGGATGCCGCCGAGCAGTTGACGGCCGAGTGGAAGGTGGAGGACATCCACCGTCTGCGCGATGACGTGCCGCGCCTGGCGCTGAAGGCGGAAATCGGCGGGCGTCCGCTGGTGGATGTTGCCCGCGAGGTTGTCGGCATCGCCCGCGCCGGTCTGAAGTCGCGCGGCAATCTCAATGGCGATGGTCAGGACGAAAGCGTCTTCCTCAACCCGCTCGACGAGATCATCGCCAAGAAAACGACCTTCGCCGAAGACCTGCTCTCGCTCTACCACGGACGCTGGAAAGGCTCCGTCGATCCGCTGTTCGAGGAATTCCAGTACTGATTTTTCGGGCATGGACGGCTTCCGCGCACCCCGGTATTCTGTGGTCGCGATCTGGAGGTTCGAATGGGCGTTACCGGTATTGGCGGTTTTTTCTTTCGCGCGCATGACCCGGAGAGGCTCCGCGCTTGGTACGCCGAACATCTGGGCGTAGGCGCCGGAAGCGGCGGCCCCTGGCAAACCGCTGCCGGTCCTCTCGTGTTCGCGCCGTTTCCGGCGACCAGCGACTACTTTCCCGAAGACCGGGATTTCATGCTCAACTTCCGGGTGGATGATCTGGATGCGCTTTTGGCGCGCCTTGCCACCGCCGGCATCGAGGTCGTCACAAATCCCGATTGGGACATGCCGGGCGTCGGCCGCTTCGCGCGGATCCATGATCCGGAAGGCAATCCGATCGAACTCTGGCAACCTGATTGAGGCACAAGCGCACAAAAAAGCCCGGAAACACAAGTGCTTCCGGGCAAAATGCAGAGTGAAGGCTGAACCACCCTGCGGGGAAAATGACGTCTTTTCAGGCCGTGGTTGGGACATACGGCCTTCAAATAACGCCAATCCGGAGTGCCGCCGTCAGGGGCGGCAGGCCCCGCCGTCAACGCAGCGGAGCGTGATCTTGTGGCCCTAGAGCATCAGGCGTGATGAATGAATCGTATGGGATTCCGTTTTGGTGCGATTT
>NZ_JBAKFQ010000051.1:0-4041 GCF_053484255.1 Martelella sp. FLE1502 | reverse complement strand
CCAAGCCGCGTAACTATTGAAACCAAGCCTCCGGCAAACCCGGAGCGGTTCAAACAGTATTTTTTTTGAAGCTGAGCCCCTCGCGCCGCAGGAACTTCCAGATCGTATCGTGCGAGACCTTTACGCCACGCGCAGCCAGTTCATCCTTCCGCCCATGCAGCGTCAGATGCGAGGTCTGGCTGATGCGCTCGATGATGAAGGCCGGTGCGGTTCCAGAATGCGCTTGCGATACCCGCCCATCTTGCCGGGCGCGACCAAACCGGTGGCACGGTAGCGCTGCGACCACTTTACTGCAGCAGACACGGAAACCCCAAACCGGGAAGCAACCGTTCGGCAGCTCTCTCCAATCTCAATGGCAAGACCCACGCGCTTTCGAAGATCATTGGAAAGAGGTGCTGTCATCAGATGCTGGCCTCCTGCCCAGCCAGCATCTTGAACCACAAAATCAGCAAAAGGGAGAATCCCTTTTATGCCGTCAAACACAGAACCGCTCTAGAACCTGATCTTCAGGCCGACATTTCCGCCGTAACCGTAGGTTCCGGTCGAAAAACCGGTTGAAACCGTGACTTCGGCAAAGGCCGAATAGTTCACCTTGTCGGAATCCCAGTCGATCGAGCCGCCAAAGCCAACTTCGCCGGTAAACGCGTCCAGATCGGCTGCGAGATCATAACGGTCCATCAGTCGCGCCGTTGTCTCGCCAAGAAACTCATAATAGAGATTGGCAATGCCGTAGATCTGGGATTGGCGCGCTTGGCCATTCACGTTCTGCCGGTTGCTCTGCTTTTGCAGTGCAAGCCCTACCCGCCCAAGCAGGCTTTGGCCATCGGAAAAGCTGACATAGTCGGAGAAAGGACCGGTAAAGCTGTCGATCCCGACATTGGCAAAGGAAAGCTGCGCCTGAGGGGTGAGAGAAAAGCCATTGCCGGCGTCGAAGTTCTGACCGGCCTCCAGCGACAGCGCATAACCGAAGGCGTTGCTGTCGTCCGGCGAAGGGCCGATTCCGACAGCTTTCAACTCGCTCGAATACCAGGTCAGCGCCGCCTGGGCATCGGTATAGAAGCCATTGGCGGCAAACCATGTCAACGTACCGCCGAGGCCATAGCCATCTGGGTGGATCTTGCTCTCGCCGAAACGAGAGTTGATGGTTGCCTCGCCGGTTTGGTAATGCGCGGTCAAACCGCCGACAAGCGCCCCGAATTCATTGTCGAGAAAGAGACCGTCAATCCCGGCCTGCATCGCGAAACTCGCGAGATCGTAATCGTAGCCGGTAGTGGACGATTGCGGATCGACGTGATCGAAACCGCCGCTGACCCGCCCCCATAAAGCGTCGAGCGCCGGGCCCGCCGTGACCGCAGTTCCGTTATCGTAACGTCCTCCGGATCGTTTGCGCAGCGATGGCAGCTGCGTCAACTCCAGAAGCACTGAAGGGTAGGCCTCGTAAAGAGGAACATAGGGCTGGAGCGAGAGTCCCGCGTCGAGCAATTCAGCCATGCTGGCGCGCCCAACGAAATCCTCGTCGAGAAAAGCGTGAAGATTTTCGCTGGTTGTCGGGGCAAGCATGAAGCCGGGGAGGAAGTTGGCCTGGCCCAGATTGTAGTCGTCTTCCGAATAGAACAATCTGTATGCGAAGCCGGAATTGTAAACGACGCCAGTTTCGAGCTGGAACGCGTTCGCATCCACCGTAGCGCCGGGGTTCCACGTACGGTTCGTGCCGACGAGATTGTAGGCATGGGGCGTGTCGGATCTGTTGAGAGCGTTGATGTGAACGGTTGTCCGGCCCTCTACATTGCCGGAGATAACGAGGTAGTCGTTCTGGCCGAAGCGGGAGAAGTCTACGTAAAGCTTCAGTTGCCCGTTTTCGCCGGTGTAGTTCGGCGTGGCCAACTGGCCGGCTGCAGAACCGCTAGTAAACTCGATCGTTCCGCTGTTCGTAGTGCTGCCGGTGACCCAAACCAGCCCGTCTGGTGCATGAACGGCAAAAGTGCCGTCATTTTCCAGATTGGTAACGAATCTGGCTTCCCTCAACCCACCCGGATCAGCCGTAAAGGTGGCACCGTCCTGGACGACGATCTTTCCATTTGATGTCAGGGTAAAGGCGTTGCGGTCGGTAGCCTTGAAGGTCACATTGCTTTGACTAACAAAGAGAAAATCGAAATTGGTGATTTTCGTTCCGTCGATATCGGAGAGATTGGCGTTCTCGAAAATAAAGACGTCGCGTTCGGCATTGCTTTGGTCCACGCCGCCATCAAAACGCGCATGCGCGAAGGCACCCGAATCAGAGGTGGAGACAACGACCTGGTCGCTGCCGCCCTGGCCGAAAAACTGGCCCACAAAATCGCCTCCGTTCCACCGGAGTTGATCGTTTCCCTGATTGACCGTGTCGGTGGATCGACCGTTGATTTGGTCATAGTCGCCATAAATGTTGCCGAAGACCAGGCCATCATTGATCGTCACGGATGAACGGCCGCCGCCGAGCATGAGGTCGCCGCGCACGGTTCCGGAGGAGGTGATATCGATTTCCGTATCTGCATTGTCGTTGTAATTCGCCAGCACAATGCCGCCAAGCTTCTGCGAAATCTGCATGTCGGATCCGATCTCGATGTCGAGCGTGACATTCGGCGAGGATGTTTTCTCCCCGAGAACGAAAGGCCCCAAGTTGATGGCTGGCAGGTCCAGTGTAACAATCTCTCCCGATTCCAGGTTGAGATTATATTCTGAGTTCGGATCGGCGAAGAGGACAAATGCCCTTCCATAGGCTTCCAGCGAATCCATCATCAAAGATGAATCCGTAAAGTCTACATCAAGTTTTATTCCGTCGAAATAATCGGAAGATATCGTGCGTATTGCTGTATTGGCATATGCACTAGATAATAAATCAGTCGATACTATATTTATTTTTCCTCCAAATGTAGATATACCTTCATCATTTTCATGCTTGAGATATATGATTGAGTTATGGATCTCGACATCTGCAAGTGTTTCGTCCGGAATCGCTATCGCATCATAATCAAGAGATCCTAGTATGGGAATATACCGACTGGAATCCAGGGAGCTGTTCTGAATGAATATTTTTGTAGTCGACGATTGTGCCAGGGCGTAAATGCTATTCAGACTCGCATTGTTTACAAAAAGATCGACCTTCTGGCCATTTAACAGAATCTGACCATCAATATCGACCGCATTGCTGCTGCCGTCGATATTGGCCACGATGTTGGATGGAACCTGTATATTTACGGATATGAGGGGATTAGTGATTAAGCCGCCGGTCATCGTCAAAACAACGTCTCCGCCCCCCGAAAAGTTCAATGCATCCATGGTGCCATCGCCACTAACCAAGACATTTGTGTGGCCGCTGTTATTCCTGATTGAGATGGCGTCGGTAATCTCGCTGAATGCGATGGCATGGACTGTTAGGATGTCCGATTGCCCGGTGGCATTCACTGTGACGTCCCCCTCGACGGTCATGCCCGGATTGTTGAGGGTAAGCGTCAGATCGCCATCGGTGGTGTAGGTGATGCCCAACGGATAGCTGGCTGCATCACAGGTTACGTTCGAACCACCCTTCGGTGTGCATTCATCGTCCGCCCTGGCGCTTCCACCAAGCAACAGCCAGATTGCAGAGGAAAGCAGAAGCGCTTGACGAAAATTCGGAACTGTAATTTTTACGTGCAACATAACATGTAGTCCCTCTACTTAAGATTGCATTATCTAAAAAGCCAAATTTGGCGATAAGCAACCCTGTTTTGCCAATTAACTGCAATGGCCCTGCCTATGTTGCAAATTGGAAACAACTTTTAATGACTTTTAACCTGAAGCGTTCCAAAACTGTGCAACGACCAAGCTCTTCACGTGCGGAAATTGAGTGTAATTCCGGTAGAGTTTTGAATTCGACATCCACCGGACTCTAGCACCACTTCGGTATTTTTAAGTTGGGTGTTTTTACGATTCCCATGACGGGTTTTCGATGATTCCGTCAAACACAGAACAGAAGTGGCTCGGTTTGTCTGAACAGTTTCGAGCGTTTTGATAAGTGGATTTCCG
>NZ_JBAKFQ010000050.1:0-5036 GCF_053484255.1 Martelella sp. FLE1502 | reverse complement strand
TCTATGGCGGGCTTGGCTACGGCTTCGAGATCACCGACGGTTTCACGCTGGAGCCCTATCTGGATGCGGCCTATATCAACCAGCATTCCGATGCCTTCACGGAGACGGGCGGGCTTGCGGCCCTGTCCTATCAGAGCCAGACGATGAATACCGGGTTCACGACGGTCGGCCTTCGCGGCGCCTGGGCGTTCGATATCGGCGGTTATGCGAACCGGCTGACGGCATCGGCGGGCTGGCGCCACGGCTTCGGGGATCTCGCTCCCCAGGCGGCGTTCAGCTTCGCGGGATCCGATGTGTTCGGCATCACCGGCACGCCGCTTGCCGAGGATCAGGCCGTGCTGAGCGTGGGGTGGAGCACGCAGTTCTCCGATACGGTCAGCGTCGGCCTGAATTACACCGGCCAGTTTGCCGGCGGCAATGAAAGCCAGAATGTCACAGCCAAGCTGAATATACGATTCTAGAGCATTTTCTCACCGCTCGGAGTGGTTGCGGAGTCCCAATTCAGTTTGTTTCTGATTCAACATACAGGCTGGGATAGGAGGCCAGCCTGTATGGCCACAGCGCTTTCCAAAGACCTTCGCGATCGACTGCTCAATGCCGTCGAGGGAGGCATGACATGCCATGCAGCGGCGACACGGTTCGGCGTTGCGCCATCGACCGCGATCCGGTGGGTTTCGCGGCTGAAAGCGACAGGCCATCACGCACCGAAGCGGCAAGGCGGTGACCTGCGTTCTCATCGCATCGAAGCTCATGGCGATTTCATTCTTGGGCTGGTCGAAGAACGCAAGGACATCACCCTTGCCGAGATCGCCGAAAAGCTTGATAGCGGGTAGTGTCCCGCAGCGTGGTGTAGCTGGCGGATTGGCCACCAGTGTTTTTCGATAGGGTCGGGTTGTCAAAGACCAACCTGATGGAAAGACCACCTATGACCGAGGATATGATGAACCTGTGCGCTCTTGTTGAGAAGAGTGCTGATGCCGATTTGCTCCGGAAGATGATCGGCTTTGCAGCCGAGAAGCTGATGGCGCTGGAAGTGAGCGCGAAGACCGGCGCAGGTTATGGCGAGAAGAATGCGTTCCGGCTTGCCCAACGCAATGGCTATCGCGATCGGGACTGGGAGACGCGGGCCGGAACGGTGGAACTTAGTATTCCGAAGCTGCGCACAGGGAGAGCGACAGCGGAAAGTCTAAGCGAAGTGCGCTCACAAAACTCAGGTCTATTCACGACATCAACCGTGAGAACCGCTGAGGGTCCAGTTCTATACTTTGGAATCGGAGCATCGGCCCCACAACGGATCGCAATCTGGGGCCGATGCGCTACCTCTCAGAACCTGAGATTGATTCGCGCATTCAGGTTCTGGCTCTGGCTCTGATCGCCAAACAAGCCGGTATAGTCGAGCTGGAGCGTAAAGTCGGGCGAAAAAGCCCCTTGCCAGCCGACACTCACTACCGCCTGATCCTCCGAGAGCGGCACGCCGACGACCTGGAAAGGCGAGCCACCGGCAAAGCTGACCGTGCCGACTGCACTGGTATCTCCATAGGCATGGAGCCAGCCCACAGAGCCCGTGATAGTACTTGCAAGTGTCTCTGACGGCAATACGTACTCACCTCTCAGGCCTACCGTGGTGAAACCGGTGTTCATGCTGTTCTTCTGCCGCGTCAGGGCGGCGAAGCCTCCGCTTTCGGTAAAGCCGTCGGTCTGCTGATTTACGTAGGCGGCGTTCAGGAAGGGCTCAATCTGATATGCCTCATCCTCAATTGTCTTGATACCTACATCACCATAAACCTGGAAAGTGCCGGCGCCATAGTCGGCCACTTCCTGCTCTGAAAGCCCGGGAAGATTCACGTCGCGCTTGCTTTCGATATCATGCCAAGTGTAGGCCGATCCGAAATTCAAGCCCACGGAGTCGAACACACCGCCCCCGTAAACCCCAAATGTATAGTCACTGCTGGTCGCCGAGGAGGCATAGGCAGAAACCTTCGAACTGGTGTACCCGTACCCGACAACAGCACCAAAGCGCATATTTTCAAAGGCCGCGATATCGATGCCCGCGAAACCTCCGCCGACATTGTCTTTCATCTCCCCAAGATCAGAGCTGCCCGAAAACCGGGTCCATGAGCCATAACCCGTGGCCCACAGGCCCAACCCGTTATTGTCTTCCTCAAATCCATTAAAGGCGTCGGTGCCTTCGTCTGCACTGGCATAGTTTGCAACAGAAACGCCTCGCGTCGACGAGGCCTCCCCCAGTGCCTCTCGCAAGCGGGTGTTGGTGGCATCGCGGACGAATCGACTGTTTTCAAGCATTCCTGAATCCAGTGACGAGAGCATCTGTCCCGAAAGAGTGTCAAGATCGGGACCGAGTTGGTCTGAAGGCAGACCCGTTATGATTTTCTTCAACGGATTGTCCGGCCCCAGGCTGTTAATGCCACCCGCAGTTGCACACTGATTGGCGGTCATACCGGGAAGGCAAAGCGTGCTGCCGCCCTTGGTCAGGTCCTTGAGCGTCAGAAACACGGTATCAGAAGTATAGCCAACATCCGCCCCGACATAAGCCGAGGTTGACTGAACTTCGGGATCGAAACCGGCTACGCCATCGCCATCGCCGTCCTGAACCGTGACGCTTTGGGCAGAAGAAACAATCGTCACCTGCTCGCCATCGACGACAGTGCCGCCGCGGGCATCAACGGTGATCTGACCTCCCGAAACAGCAACAGCATCAGATGCGGCAATGAGATCGGCGACAACTTCGCCCTGCTGCTGCGCTTCGACGTTCGCCAGCAGCGAAGAGCCGGGATCGAACGCGAGTTTGCCGGTGTTGAGCGTCTCGATCGTGGTATCGCTGCCGGCGGTGATTCTGCTGCCCGAAAGCATATGTACGCTGCCGAGCGTACCATTGCCGCTCAAAAGGCCGCCGCTTGCGGAAAGCGCACCGCCGAGCTTGCCGGATACGGCAAGCCCACCGGCAGTGAGCGAAGTGGCGCCGTTGAAGCCAGAACTATCGCCTGTAAGACTGGTTGTTCCTGTTCCAGTCTGGTTAAATGTCCCGGTTCCGGAAATCTTACCCGCAAATGCCCAATCGGCCGAGCGCAGGACATTGAAGCTTGCGTCCTTTGCAACATCGACGTCGCCGGTAAGAGAGCCAGTCGCGCCGCCATCGCCCAGTTGGAGGGTACCCTCAGCGATGCTGGTCAGACCAGTGTGTGCACCAGCGCCGGTCATAACAAGTTTGCCGCTACCGGTTTTGGTGAAGCTGCCCGCAACGCCAGGCATGTCAACAAAGTTGCCGGAGGCCTTCAAGACATTGCCGGTGCCCTCAACGTCGATCGAATTGTCTGTCGCGCCGAGCTGGAAGATGCGGGACGTATCGAAGCCCGCCGTTGCTTTCAGTGTGCCGCCGTCAAGCCTTACGCCACCGGTGGGATCGCCGAGATTGGCATTGCCGGCAACCGAAACTATACCGCCCATTACGGCCGTGCCGCCCGAATAGGAGTTCGGGCCTGTCAAAACAAGCGTCCCGCTTCCCGATTTGATGAGCGCACCCGATTGCCCTGTCTTGTCGCCAATTGGACCTGAGAGGGTCAACGTGTCGAGCATATTTGCAACGCTGACCGTGCCGTTGTGCTGATCGATGATTATTTCACGTGGAATTGTGAAACTCCCGGTTGTCTCGAGAGTTCCCCCAGCAAATGCGATCTTCGATGACGCATCGCCAAGGTTATTGTTGGAGGAAACCGCAAGAACACCATTTGTGATTGTCGTATCGCCAGAATAGCTATTTGTCGCCGTAAGCGACAGGAAGCCCGCCCCGGTCTTGTTGATTCCGGATGTGCCGTTCAAGATAGAGTTGATCGTTGCCCCGGTGCTCGCAGAAGGACCAACGGCAATCTCGACCAGATTGTCTGCCGTTGCGCTATCCAGCGTCAGCGGGTCTCCGATGACGGAATAGCCATTTTCGGCAAATTGAAGTCCGCCCACTTCGATGGGGGAAGCCCCGCCATTTGTGTCCACTGTCACAGTGCCGGCGCTTCCGTCGAAGATCGCAATGTCGCCCTGTGACCACACTCCATGACTGGTGGGCGGGTCAGCATCACCCCAGTTGGTGTTTGAACCGACATATGTATTCCAGATACCGTTCCCTCCGGATATCGGTGCGGTTCCGGAGGTGGTGGCGCCATCCCAATAGCGTAAAGCAGGGCCGCCGCCGGGCACGCTAAGATAGATATGGCCGACCGGCGTATAAACGATCGTGCTTCCGCCGGGAACATTGGCGCCCAGAGTGAACTGGTTCGTCGGGTCGGGGGCCCCTGGCGCGGTCGCCGAGTTTATCAGGGCATATAATCCTCCCGGTGCGCCGGGGCTGTCGAGATTGATCGTTGTAGCCCCGACGCCGCCGAGCGAAAGCGAGTTGCTCTGGACCAACGCCGTGGAAGAGGGCGCCGTCAAATTGACATCGAATGAGGTTGTGTTTTCGAATGTCAGATCGCCAGCAGTTGAGAGAATTCCGCCTTGCGAAGCGAAGAGCGTTGCACCAGACTTGATCTCAATATCGCCCCCGACATTGCCGGCCCCACCAAACCTGGCGGCAGAGTCGACCGTTACGCCGCCCGTCAATCCGCCGGCGGTGACTCCATTACCTAATTGCAGGCTTCCGCTCGATACCGTCGTGAGACCCGTATAGGATTTTGTACCGGTGAAGATCAAAGTACCGGCACCTGTCTTTTCGAGATCGCTGATGACGGGTCCAAGTCCGCCGGCACTATAGTTGTTGCCGTTTGCGATATCGATACCGATCGTTGCAACATCGCCCCCGTTGTCGACCGAAATCTCGCCCTTTGCGGCGGAGTAGGGTGACAAATGCAGGGTGTTGCCTGCCGTGCCGTCGATTTCGTAGTTCGAAACGGCAAATTCCAGCCGGTCAAAGCCATGCGCGCCAACGGCAGTAACCGTGCCGCCGGTGCCGCCGAAAATGCCAACTGAACGCGCCCAGGCGGACGCATTCGTCCCGGTCGAATCCGTCCAGTTCTGGGTGGCCGAGG
>NZ_JBAKFQ010000049.1:0-5508 GCF_053484255.1 Martelella sp. FLE1502 | reverse complement strand
CACCCTCGCCAAGACCATCAACCGCCTCAAGAACACCGCAAGATCCGCGCGTAAGGATTTCACACGTTACTTGTGTGGTATTTTTTTTCATTGTGAAGTTGAGAACCTTCGAATTAGTAAGGTCTACAGCAAAACCATAAGTATAACCAAGCAGACTCTGGGTTGGAAATCTCGGGTATGACGTGCCCGCGCCCGTTGCCGTAATGACCGCAACCGGTTCGTCTTTGAAATTTACTCCGTTTATGATCGCGAACCCTTTTGTTCCGGCTTTTAACACTGCGTCTCCATTGACCTGAAGATGCCCGGCCGCTGGACTGGACCCTGTCAGATCTATGGGAACGGAGAATTGTCCTCTATTTTCAATGTTCAGGCCATCTGCCACGACCTTAAGGAGGGTGCCGTCGCTATCGCTCTTGCCGATCACAAATTCGCCGCCAGTGGCAACATTGATGGTTCCGTAAGGACCATAACCCTGAAGCTTGGCGTTCTTTTTCACATTGATCGTTCCACCAAGTCCGCCGGCATTCGGAGTTCCGGCTGGCCCAGTGATATTCAGCACGCCGGTGTTAACATTTGTGGTGCCGGTGAAACCAGTATTGTTGGCAGTCAGCTGCAGGATATCAGTGGCATTGGCCGCGTTGACGTTGAAGGTGCCGCCGCCGTTTGCGCCATTCGATATAACGCCGTTGAAGGAAGCGCTTCCCGCGACATCCCAGTTCCAGGTGGCGGTCTGGTCTATCGATATGGCGCCAGGAACAGCCCCGGCTACCTTTGAAGTCAACGTGCCCGCGTCCAAAGTCGTGCCGCCGCTATATGTATTGCTGCCCGACAGTTCGAGTTCGCCATCTCCGATCTTGTGCAAGCCTGTACTTCCCTGAAGACTGACGGCAATTGCCGCTTTTACGGCAGGGCCGGTCTGGACGACATTGATGTCCGCGCTTGCCGTCCCCGGGGCCGGCGCGAGCACGATGATGTCGTCGGAAGTCGGCTGCAGACTGTACCCGTCCACCTTGAACTCCATCGTGGAAACCCTGATCAGGGCTCCAGATGTCAGTGTGCTCTGCACATCGACCTGCCCGCCGACTGTATCAAATATCGCATAACCATTGGTGGCCCAGGCTTCCGAATCCGTACCCGTCTGGTTGGTCCAGTTGGTATTTAGAAGGTCGGCGGTCCATGTGCCCGGCCCGCCCTGTACGGCTGGGGGAATTGAGGGGGAGGTGTAGGTGCCGTTCCAGTAGGAATAGGCGTCCGGCCCTACCTTGAGAACGACTGTCCCGATGTTCGCGGTGCTGCCGATATAGGCGGCGCGGCTGAAAACGTTGCCTGTCGTCGGAACCGACGTTGTATCGATCTGGCTTGGATCTCCGTAAAGACCCAGATCGTAGTCGATCAGGTGGTAGGTGCCGGGGTCCAGGGTTCCCGGCCCGCCATTTACGGTCACGTTCAAAGTACTGTTGTTGATCGTCAAGGCGCCGGCCGAGAAGAGCGCGGTGCTGTTCTCGGTCGAGTTAAGGGTGACATCAAGAATGGATCTTGATGCCAGCGTCAGTCCGCTGTCGCCCAACGTGAAGGTTGGATTGAGGACAGAGCCCGCGAGCGTGCCGCCGGACTTCACGATGACGTTTCCGCCAAGATTTCCCGTGCCCTGAAGCGTTGCGCCGGACGCAACGTTTGTGCGCCCCATAAAGCCCGAACTTGCGCTGTCAAACTGAAGCGTTCCCGCCTCAATGTTGAGCTGGGCCGTGTTCGAGGTTGATGACAGAACATTGGCCGTGTCGAATTTTACGGTTCCGGTAGAATTAACGGCAAGCACGGCGCCGCCTGAAACCTCGATTGTACCCGCAAGCGGGGTGCCGACGACGCCCAGACGCAACGTCCCCGCTGTGACCTGCGTCTTGCCCGTGTAGGTGTTGATCGCATTGAGAACCAGAGTGCCGGCTCCGTCTTTCTCCATGCCCGTCGTCGAAGTCGCCCCGGCAAGGACAGTTCCAAGGGAGACGACATCGCCCGCGTTCTGGACATTGATCTTGACGGGATCGGTGTTGGCGCTGTCGAGCGTCAGCGCATCACCTGTGAAGTTATATGGTCCTACCTCGAAATTCATTCCGCCGACATTGATCGGGCCGCCGGAAGCGTTGACGGTCACATTGCCGCCATTGTCCTTGAAATCCGCTGTTGCGCCGGACACCCAGGGGCCGTTGCTCGTGCCGGCAGCATTCGACCACGCAAGTCCGCCAGTGGTCGTCCAGGTGCCCTTGCCACCGAGACCTGCAGCGGCAAGATGTTGATCCGGATTCCAGTATTGTTCCGGAGGCGTTTCCACGACCAGGTAGATTGTTCCGGAGGCGGGGTCCGCAAGGGAATAGCTGGCATTGGGTACCGAGAAGGTCAGCAGGCTCAGATTGCTGGTCCTTGTGCCGCTATATGAGATCAACGCATACTGCGTAGACGCCGGCAGAGGCAATCCGCTAACGGTGTTGACCACAATCGTGCCGCCGCTGGCGAAATTGAAGTCGCCGGTGCTGAACAGCGGAATGGTGTTTGGTGACGATCCGTCGAGCGTGACCACCATTGTCGAATTTGCGGCGGAGAAATCCAGTTCGCTTCCAAGGGCGAGCGTCGTTCCGCCGGTCGCGTCCCCCGAAATCGCGCCGCCGCCTGCAACTGTGACTGTGCCTCCAAGCGCTCCGGAACCAGCAAGCGTCGATCCGTTTTCGACCGTCGTCGACCCGGTGAAGCTGAGCGCGGCGAGCGTGTTGAAATTTGTGGTTCCAGGCCCGGAGATGGAAAGCAATGCTCCGCTCCCGCCTGTCAGATTGTTGGCAAAGCTGGTCGTCACCCCTGTCGGGGCATACAGCGAAAGCGTTGCGCCGGCGCTGACGGCAATGTCTCCCGCCACCGAACCTGTCAAAGTATTGGCGCCAAGTTGCAGCACGCCCGCCACGACGCTTGTCGAACCGGTATAGGTTTTATCTCCGGTGAAGAGCAGATTTCCCGCGCCGGTCTTTCTGACGCCGCCGCTTCCGGTCAGATCTGCCGAAATCGTTGCCTGGCTTGCCGTAGCCACGTTGAGGCGCGCCAAACCGTCAGAAAAGGCGGACTCAAGCGTCAGCCCGTCGCCGACATTCTTGGGATCGAGTTGATATCCGGAAACCTGGAAATCCAGCCCTTCGACGGAGATTGCCCCGGAGGACGTGCTGTCGACCAGGACGGTGCCCGTGCCTGCCGCGAAGACAGCATATTTGCTCTGAAGCCACGGCCCGTGGCTCGCGCCGCTCAAATCGGTCCAGTTGAGGTCGGCGCTACTGGCGGTCCATGTTCCAGGACCGCCAGTGAGGACGCTTCCCGTGGTGGTCGTGCCGTTCCAGTAGATATCCGTGCCGCCGGCGGGGGTGTTGCCGGGGCCAATGATGATGGCGATCCGGTTGCCGCCGATCGATACCACGGAGGCGTTGGTCGTCGCCGGATCGAGACCTGGCGAGGTCGCGTCGATCTTGATGTCGGAAGCCGAATTCACAAGTGACGTATAGTCGATAAGATAATAAGGATCGGTGCTGGCCGGAAGCGGTGAGCCGGTTACCCGGACGATGCCCGCCGCCGTCAGCTCTCCCGTGGAAAACAGGCTTGCAGCGTTCGCGGTGGACAAGTCGGCGAGGATGGTCGAGCCAGGAGTGCCATTGGTCAGAACCAGGTTGCCGAGCGTCAACTTTTGGGTCTGGTTGCCGGCGATCATCGCGCCGTCGGATACGGTGACGGTTCCACCAAGGTTTCCATTCCCGGTCAGGGTCGCGCCTGTCAAAACGGTCGTGGCGCCGGCAAAACTGCTGCTCGAACTCGCAAAGCTGAGCGCTCCTGTGCCGCCGATCGTGAAGGACGCCGAGGCGCTTGTCGCGGTGAGCGTATTGGAGAAGTTTAGCGGAGTGGCCAGCGGCGAGGCCGCGTTCACGAGCACCGAGAGTGTCGCGGCGGCGGCGATATCGATGCCGCCCGTCAGGGAGCCGTTGGTTGTTCCGTCACCCAGCTGCAGCGTCCCCGTGGAGACGGTCGTGCCGCCGGAATAGGTATTTGCAGCGGTAAGAACAAGTATACCGCCGCCGGTCTTTTCCATGGCTACGCTAGAACCATCTTCTGCCAGAACGACAGCCACAGTGGCTTTTTCGGCGGCACCCGCATTGACCGCGAATTTCACCTCGCCAGGGGAATCGTCGAGGATCAGTTGGTTGGAGCCTGCGCCGCTGCTGATCAGGTAATCGGGGACTTCGAATGTCATGCCGTTGATCGTGATTGGGCCTTGCGTATTGCTGTCCACGGTAACCGTGTCGGCCGATCCTTTGAAAATGGCAATATCCCTTGCGACCCAGGCCCCGAGAGGGGTTCCTGTATTGTCCGACCAGTTGGTATCGGAACTTGCGACCCATGTGCCGGGCCCGCCGAAGTTGGAGGCGCCAGGGGTCTGGTTGGGGTGCCAATAGCGGCCCTCTCCGCCCGGAGAGGAGACGAGGATATAAAGGAAGCCATTGGCCGCCTGGAGGCTGTAATTGGCGGGCGCGCCCGTGAGCGTCAGATTTGTGGCGGCGCTGCCGACAGGCAGGGGATCTGTATAGCTGATGAGGTTGTATTGTCCGGTCGCAAGCGTTGACGGCGTATACTGGACAGAGCCTCCAACCATGTTGAGCGTCTTAGTGGTGATCAGTGCTGCGGCGTTGGGGCTGGCATTGAGGGCGACGCTCAATATGGACGTGCCCGTCAAGGTGAGTTCGCCGCTGATGACCAGCGGTGATCCTATTGAAATATCCCCGGACAGCGTACCGCCTGATTCTATGGTGACATCGCCGCCGAGCGTGCCGGTTCCCTGCAAGGTGCCACCGGTCACCTTGACGTCGCCGCCGAGCGCGCCGGTGATGTTGAAAGTACCGTTTGATATGGTGGTAAGGCCGTTGAAGGCGCTGCTTGAACTGGTGAAGTTCAGTTGCCCCGTGCCGGTGACGTTGAGCAATGCCTGGCCCGGGTTCGCGCCGCCCGTCAGACTATTGGCGAAGCCGAGCGTTCCGGTCTGGTTAATTGCCAGCGTTGCGCTGTCGTTAATTGTAATGCCGTGGCCGAGCACGCCGTTGGTGGTTCCGTCGCCGAGTTGAAGCGTGCCCTCTGCGACGGTTGCTTCGCCCGTGAAGGATTTTGTATTGATCAGGACCAGGGTCCCGGTGCCGACTTTTTCAAGCGTTGTGATATCACCGCCAGTAGAGTCTTTCCCATCAATGATATCGGACGCAATGGTCGCGGTCACGGTGTCGACCTCGATCGTGCCCGTGGTATTGGTCCTGGGAGACAAGGCGAGGCTGTCGCCGGTGATCAGATAGTCTTGGGCGCTGAAGACGAGCTTGTCGAAAGCTTGCGTCCCGACAACGGTGACGGTTCCGGCGGACGTGCCCTGGAAATAGGCAACCGATTTGGCCCAGGCGGACGCATTCGTCCCGGTCGAATCCGTCCAGTTCTGGGTGGCCGAGG
>NZ_JBAKFQ010000048.1:2500-5000 GCF_053484255.1 Martelella sp. FLE1502 | reverse complement strand
CAGCGGGGAAGTCGTTACGCCATTCGTGCAGGTCGGAACTTACCCGACAAGGAATTTCGCTACCTTAGGACCGTTATAGTTACGGCCGCCGTTTACTGGGGCTTCAATTCAATGCTTGCACATCTCCTTTTAACCTTCCAGCACCGGGCAGGCGTCAGACCCTATACGTCGTCTTAAAGACTTCGCAGAGCCCTGTGTTTTTGATAAACAGTCGCTACCCCCTGGTCTGTGCCACCTCTCAATACTTGCGTATAAAGAGGTCACGCTTCTTCCGAAGTTACGCGTGCAATTTGCCGAGTTCCTTCAACGCAGTTCTCTCAAGCGCCTTGGTATACTCTACCTGACCACCTGTGTCGGTTTCGGGTACGGTCTCATGGCGGGGCTATTTCCTGGAACCGCTTCACCGCAAGGACAATCCAATAAGTCCTCACGATTTACGCAATCCGTCACCACCGCCTGGCCCACGAATATTAACGTGGTTCCCATCGACTACGCGTTTCCGCCTCGTCTTAGGGGCCGGCTAACCCTGCTCAGATTAACTTTAAGCAGGAACCCTTGGTCTTTCGGCGAGGGAGTCTCTCACTCCCTTTATCGTTACTCATGTCAACATTCGCACTTCCGATACCTCCAGAAGCCCTCACGGGTCTTCCTTCATCGGCCTACGGAACGCTCCGCTACCACGTGGATAAATCCACATCCTCAGCTTCGGTGCATGGCTTGAGCCCCGGTACATTTTCGGCGCAAAGACCCTTATTTAGACCAGTGAGCTGTTACGCTTTCTTTAAATGATGGCTGCTTCTAAGCCAACATCCTGGTTGTTTTGGGATCCTCACATCCTTTCCCACTTAGCCATGACTTGGGGACCTTAGCTGGAGGTCAGGGTTGTTGCCCTTTTCACGACGGACGTTAGCACCCGCCGTGTGTCTGCTGAACAGTACTCCTCGGTATTCGCAGTTTGGTTAGGATCAGTAAGACGGTGAGTCCCCATAGCCCATCCAGTGCTCTACCCCCGAGGGTATTCATTCAACGCTCTACCTAAATAGATTTCGCGGAGAACCAGCTATCTCCGAGTTTGATTGGCCTTTCACCCCTAGCCACAAGTCATCCCAATCTATTGCAACAGATGCGGGTTCGGTCCTCCAGTTGGTGTTACCCAACCTTCAACCTGCTCATGGCTAGATCACTCGGTTTCGGGTCTAATGCATCTAACTAAATCGCCCTATTAAGACTCGCTTTCGCTGCGCCTACACCTATCGGCTTAAGCTTGCTAGATACACTAAGTCGTTGACCCATTATACAAAAGGTACGCCGTCACCCTTGCGGGCTCCGACTGTTTGTAGGCATCCGGTTTCAGGTTCTCTTTCACTCCCCTTGTCGGGGTGCTTTTCACCTTTCCCTCACGGTACTGGTTCGCTATCGGTTATGCACGAGTACTTAGGCTTGGAGCGTGGTCGCCCCATGTTCGAACAGGATTTCACGTGTCCCGCCCTACTCAAGGACAATGATTATTCTACGCATACGGGGCTATCACCCATAGTGCCAGGCTTCCCAACCTGTTCTGCTTTATTCATCATTGCCACTGGCCTGATCCGCGTTCGCTCGCCACTACTTGCGGAGTCTCGATTGATGTCCTTTCCTACGGGTACTTAGATGTTTCAGTTCCCCGCGTTCGCTTCTTAACCCTATGTATTCAAGTTAAGATACCTTATAGCGATATCTAGAAACCTGTTGTGCTGAACCTCATCACCCGGACGCGCCGGGTTTTGTTTTGTCCTCACGCCGTCGCGATCCTTGCGGATCGCTGCGCTGCGGACGGCGCGCCAAACGATTGGCGACGGCCTCTTGGCCTGTATGGGAAGTCCCATGCAGACGCCGTACCGTTCCATTGTTTGGTCTCAGCAAAACAGATTTTCTAGATATCTAAGGTGGGTTTCCCCATTCGGATATCCATGGATCAAAGCTTATTCGCAGCTCCCCACGGCTTTTCGCAGCGTATCACGTCCTTCATCGCCTGTGCATACCAAGGCATCCACCAAATGCCCTTAAGACACTTGATCGTTCTCATTGCTGATGTTCATCTATTTGACCGGGCCTTTTGTATAACCCCGGCCGATGCCATCAACACGATCTGACCACCGACCCAACAAAGTCGGCAGTCTTAATTTTGTAAGACTATCCATCTTCAGCTCTTCTTAGCGCGACCGCGCGTCGCCGGAAGTCCGGCGCCCCAGCGGAGGATAGGTCCGAAGGACCGCTCATCCGTGAGCTCAAAGAACTAAAAAGACGAATGTCTTTTTAGACCAGCTTCTCGAGATAATGTCCGATGATGTGCGGTCAGGCGCATCAATCCAACGCATCCGTCAGATGAAGGACAAGTCCTCCAAACAACAGATCGTCGTTACAGACAGAGCTTCCTTCCAAAACCAAACCCTCTCTCATCTCCGGCCGGCTAGACCTTCAATGCCGTCAATGGGTTCAGCTCCGAACGACCAGGCCTGAA
>NZ_JBAKFQ010000047.1:0-9317 GCF_053484255.1 Martelella sp. FLE1502 | reverse complement strand
CAAGTAGAATCAATGCCATGCGCCTTGTCTACAAATTTAAACCGGACAGCAGTGGATCAAGTCCGAGCATGACACAAGAACGAAGGGTCGATGGCACACGATGGTCAAAGCTTGGGGCTTTGTCAGCAGTCTGAGCGGCCGGGCAGGCCGGCCGCTCTTTTAATGTACGAAAACGATAATCTCACTTCGGCGAGATCATCAGTTCGGGGCGGACGATCTCGTCATATTCCTCGCCGGTCACAAGCCCGGTCGCCAGCGCTTCCTCGCGCAGCGTGGTGTTGTTCTTGTGCGCGGTCTTGGCGATCTTGGCGGCGTTATCGTAGCCGATCTTCGGGGCCAGCGCCGTTACCAGCATCAGCGAGCGCTCGACGCCGGCCTTGATGTTTTCCTCGCGCGCCTTGATGCCGACCACGCAATGATCGGTGAAGGAACGGGCGGCATCGCCCAGAAGCTGGACCGACTGCAGGAAATTATAGGCCATCATCGGGTTGTAGACGTTGAGCTCGAACTGGCCCTGGCTACCGGCAAACCCGATCGCGGCCTGATTGCCGGCGATATGGGCGCAGACCTGGGTCATCGCCTCGTTCTGGGTCGGGTTGACCTTGCCGGGCATGATCGAGGAGCCGGGCTCGTTTTCCGGCAGCGACAATTCGCCGAGACCCGAGCGCGGGCCCGAGGCGAGGTAGCGGATGTCGTTGGCGATCTTGAAGCAGGCCATGGCCGCCGCATTGATGGCGCCGTGCGAGAACACCATGGCGTCATGGGCGGCGAGCACCTCGAACTTGTTCGGCGCGGTGACGAAGGGCAGGCCGGTGATGCCGGCGACTTCCTCGGCCACCTTTTCGGCAAAGCCGACCGGCGCGTTGAGGCCGGTGCCGACGGCGGTGCCGCCCTGGGCGAGCTGGTAAAGGCCCGGCAGCGTCAGCTCGATACGTTCGATGGCGGAGGCGATCTGCGCAGTGTAGCCGGAGAATTCCTGGCCGAGCGTCAGCGGCGTCGCGTCCTGGGTATGGGTGCGGCCGATCTTGATGATATCGGCGAATTCCTTCTCCTTGGCGGCGAGCGCATCGTGAAGGTGCTTCAGTTTCGGCAGCAGGTGATGAACGATCTGCTCGGCGCAGGCGATGTGCATCGCCGTCGGATAGGTGTCGTTCGACGACTGGCTCATATTGCAGTGGTCGTTGGGGTGAACCGGCTTCTTGGAGCCCATCTCGCCGCCGAGGAGTTCGATCGCGCGGTTCGAGATCACCTCATTGGCATTCATGTTCGACTGCGTGCCGGACCCCGTCTGCCAGACAACCAGCGGGAAGTGGTCGTTAAGCTTGCCGTCGATGACTTCCTGGGCGGCCTCGACGATGGCGTTGCCGATTTCGGCTGGCAGCCGGTCGAGGGACATATTGGCCCTGGCGGCGGCCTGCTTGACGATGCCGAGCGCGCGAACGACGGAAAGCGGCTGCTTTTCCCAGCCGATCTTGAAATTGCCGAGCGAACGCTGGGCCTGCGCGCCCCAGTAGCGGTCGGCGGCGACCTCGATCGGGCCGAATGTGTCGGTTTCTGTACGGGTTGCGGTCATGGTGTTTCTACTCCTGCCATTGCCCCGGTGGGCGATCGTCCTTGCGAAAATCGGGATATGCAATCGCGCGCGCCGAGCAGTTCTGTCAATAATCGGCGAAAACTTATTCGATTAGTATCGCCGATTGCCAACCGAAACTGAAAAAATGCAGGGCCGGTACCGCGAACCCGGCCTGCGACCGAACCAATGACGACGCCATGCTCTCCGTCACGGAACCGGGGCGATATCTCTGCGTTGGAGTCTGTGAAATTATGGCTGGCGCGCATGTTGCAACGCACACAGAAATCGCTCGCGTTTAAGCCCCTGTTAACAGGCGCTTGATAGGCTGATCCGGAACGGCAATCGATCGGCAAGCGGACCAAAGTGTTGTTTTTTCATGACACAACCAGAAGGTTTGCGCACAGATAGCGCAAATGTTATTGGCTCGCTAAAGAGCTTGCGGATAGGATGTCAATGAAATCGTTGACTTGCAAAACGGGGTAGAACATTGCGCAACAAACTCTCAGTTCGCGTTTCATCTGTGGCTCTGGCCGTGGCGGTTTCTGCCGCCTTCGTGCCGAGTGCGGCCAACGCCCTGACCCTGATGGACATCCTGCGCGGCCGACAGAAAGAATCGCAGCGCGCGCCGGTCGTCGAGCAGCAGCCTCAGGTGCAGCAGAAAAAGCAGGTTCAGCGCACCTACTCCGCCCCCAAGGTCGCCCCGCCGAAATATTACGCCTATCGCGCCGATCCTGTCCGCATGATCGATATCGGCGAAATTCGCGATCCGGTGGTTACCGGCTCGATCACCCCCGATGATGCCGATATGGAAGAGACGACGACGGAAGTTGCCGCGCTCGATCAGGGCTCGATGACCGACGCCGTCGAAACGGAAACCACTGTCGCGATCGCTGAAGATGATCCGCGCCAGTATCTCGCCGATGCCCAGGTCAAGGCCATTGATGATGTCGCTTCGGCGATCGAAGACTATTATTCCAATGGCGGCGAACTGATCTGGGTAGAGGACGGCAAGGTTTCGCAGAAGGCCCGCGCCGCCATGCGGACGCTCGGCAATGCCGATGTCTTCGGCCTCGAACCCGACAACTACCGGGTCCAACTGCCGGATCTGCTCGCGGCCGAGAACGAGGATGAGGAGAAAGCTGCCCTGATGCAGTTCGAACTCGCCCTTTCCGCCAAGGTGCTTGCCTACATGCAGGACGCCAGGCGCGGCCGCGTCGATCCGAACCGGATTTCCGAGTTCCACGACCTGAAGCGCACCGAGGTTGATCTCGGCGAAGCGATCGACAGCCTCCCCGGAACGGTTGACGTTGCCGAATTCATCGAAAGCTACAATCCGCAGAACCAGTTTTTCCAGGACCTGAAGGCGGAGCTCGCCGAACTGCGCAACACCGAAAACGTGGTCGAGCCGATCGTTTTTACCGGCAGCGTGTTCATTCGTCCGGGTCAGACCAACCAGAACGTTCCGAGCGTGGTCAAGGCGATCGAACGCAAGGCTTCGCCTGAGTTCAAGGTGGAACACGCGGAAATCTTCGCCGCCTATGACGGCGTCAGCGAGGAATACACGCCCGAACTGGTGACCTTGGTGAAGGACTTCCAGAAGTCGGCGGGCCTCTATGTCGACGGCGTTATCGGCCCCAATACCGTGAGGGCCTTCGACGTCGAAACCAATGACGATCGCACCCAGAAGGTGCTCGACGCCATGGAGCGCCTGCGCTGGCTGCCGGATGATTTCGGTCCGCGCTATGTCTTCATCAATCAGCCCGCCTACCGCGTCTATTATCATGACGATAACGGCGAAAGCTTCGACATGGGCGTTGTGGTGGGCAATCCCACCAACCAGACCTATTTCTTCAAGGACGAGATCGAAACGGTCGAATTCAACCCGTATTGGGGCATTCCGCGCTCGATCGTCGTCAACGAATACCTGCCGAAGCTGCGCGCCAATCCGAGCTATTTCGATCAGATCGGTTACGAGGTCAGCTATAACGGCCGCCGGGTGTCATCGTCGTCCGTCAACTGGGCTGCCGCCCCGATGGTCGATGTGCGGCAGCCGCCGGGCGAGCGCAACGCGCTTGGCCAGCTCAAGATCCTGTTCCCGAACGACCACGCGATCTACATGCATGATACGCCGCAGAAGAGCTATTTCGAGCGCGACATGCGGGCGTTGAGCCATGGCTGTGTGCGTCTCTCCGACCCCAACAAGATGGCCGCCGCCGTTCTCGGCGTGCCGGAGTCGGATATCGATGATTATATCGCGACCGGCAAAAATACTCCGGTCGACGTTCCGGAGAAATTCCCGGTCTATGTCGCCTATTTCACCGCTTGGCCGGATGATACCGGCAAGGTCCAGTATTACGACGATGTCTATGACCGCGACATGTATCTGAAGCGGGCCATGGAAGCCGAAAGCAAGGCCCGCCTCGGCAGCTGACCGCTGCCAGGGCCCTATATTAAAGAAGGCGCGTCCGTTTTGCGGGCGCGCCTTTTGCGTTCCAGCGGGTTGCGGTTATCGCCGTGCGATCACCGCGAGTGCCAATTCCGGCGTCAGCGCCGCATAGTCGCTTATCGTTCGGTCAGCGGCCATGTCGGCGACCGGGCGGTCGGCATAGCCGAAGGTGACGGCGATGGTTGCGACGCCGGCGCCCTTTGCCGAATCGATATCATTGGAACTGTCGCCGACCATGACCGCGTTGGCGACGTCGCCCCCGGCGCGCGCGATGGTCTCCGTGATGTGGCGGGGATCGGGCTTGCGGAAGGCGAAGGTGTCGCCGCCGGTGATCGCGGTGAAATAGCCGGTGAGACCGAGTGCTTCGAGCAGCGGCATGGTGAACGATTCGCGCTTGTTGGTGCAAACGGCGAGATCGAAGCCCGTGGATTTCAGCCGGTTGAGCGCCGCGACGATGCCGGGGTAGGGGCGGCTTTCGCCGGGAATGCCGGCGCGATAGTGTTCGCTGAAGCGTTCGAAACAGGTATCGAACGTATCCTCGTCGAGCGACCGGTCGCGATGTTCGAAGGCCCTTTCGATCATCACCCTTACGCCGCGGCCGACCAGTATCTTCGTGTCCTCTATGCCGTAGGGGGCGAGCCCCACGGGCGCGATGGCGTGGTTCAGGCTTGCGATCAGATCGGGCGCTGTATCGATCAGCGTGCCGTCTAGGTCGAATATGGCGAGCGGTGCGGGCATCGGGGGCGATCCTTCATTTTCCGGCAGACGACGCTCGCCGTCCGCTTCCCGGCCCGGTTCATAACCGCCAGCAGCAAGCATGCCAAGCATTTGCGCGGCCTCGGCGCAAAAGGTCTTTTGTTTGACGCGCGTGGCGTGTAAACACCTTACCGTTAGCCAAAAGGAGCATGTGACGCATGGATGCGCGTCAATTGAAGATAAAGGCTGCGGAAACCGCGCTTGAATATGTCGAGGACGGTATGCGGCTCGGCATCGGAACCGGCAGCACGGCGCGGGAATTCATCGCGCTCCTCGGCGAAAAGGTTGCCAACGGGTTCAATGTCATCGGGGTCCCGACTTCCGAGGCGACGGCGCGCCAGTGCCTGGAACTGGGCATCACGCTGAATTCGCTCGACGAAACGCCGGAGCTCGATCTCACGATCGACGGCGCCGACGAGATCGATCCGGCGCTCAATCTCATCAAGGGCGGCGGCGGCGCGCTGTTGCGCGAAAAGATCGTGGCCTCGTCCTCTAAAGCGATGATCGTGATTGCCGACGAGACCAAGGTCGTGGATCGCCTCGGCGCCTTTCCGCTGCCCATCGAGGTCATGCCGTTCGGGCTCGGCGCGACCCGCCTTGCCATCGAACGCGCCGCGTCGCGGCTCAATCTTTCAGGTTCGCTCGACCTTCGCCAATCGGGCGACGGGCCCTATATGACCGATGGCGGACACTATATTATCGATGCATCATTTGGCCGCATTCACGATGCACAGGCATTGTCGGACGCGCTCAACGCCATCGCGGGCGTTGTGGAGCACGGGCTGTTCATTGACATCGCGACACTCGCCATCGTTGCATCCGACGGCGGTGTACGTACACTCAAAGCAACTGAGTAGACAGGAGTCCTTTATGAAAATGAAATCCAGGTTCGGCCTTTCCGTGGCCATCGCCGCGACGATTATGGGACTTGGCGCCTTTTCGGTTGCTTCTGCGCAGGACATTTCGCCTGAGCATGAGGCCGCCGCCAAAGCCGCGCTCCAGGCCCTGGGAATCAACAACCAGTTCGACGAAATCCTGCCGAATCAGGCGGATCTCGTTCAGTCGCAGTTGACGCAGGTCTACCCGAACTATCACTCGCTGATCGACGAGGTCGTCACCGATACGGCGATCGCGCTGGCCCCGCGCCGCGCCGATCTCGAGAAGGAAGGCGCGCAAATCTACGCCAACATCTTCACCGCGGAAGAGCTTAACCAGCTTGCCGAGTTCTACAACTCCGATGTCGGCAAGAAGTTCATCCAGTATGGCCCGATTGCCGCGCGCGAACTCGGCCAGGCCGGCGATATCTGGGCCCGCGGTATTGCCCGCGATCTCTCCCAGCAGGCCCAGGCAGAGCTGAACCGGCGCATCGAAGCCGATGGCGGCACGCCCGTCGAGGCGACCGAGGTTCCGGCGCTGCCCGCGCAGTAAAAGCGCCATTCGCCCGTTGCATAACAGCCCGCCGACCCCGGCGGGCTTTATTTTTGGCGGAAAGTCGCCATATTCAGCCAAAATCGATTATCCCGGAATACCCCACCGCAAGGAGCCCTCCCATGACGCGCTATGACTTCGACCTGTTTGTGATCGGCGGCGGCTCCGGCGGTGTGCGCGCCGCCCGCCTTGCCGCTAGCATGGGCAAGAGGGTGGCAATCGCCGAGGAATACCGGTTCGGCGGCACCTGCGTCATTCGCGGCTGCGTGCCGAAAAAGCTGTTCGTCTATGCCTCGCAATATCCCGAGCATTTCGAGGACGCGGCCGGCTATGGCTGGACCGTCGGCGAGCGCAGTTTCTCCTGGCCGGCGCTGATTGCCGCCAAGGACCGGGAAATCACCCGTCTCGAAGGGCTCTACCGCAAGGGGCTGGAAACCAACGGCGCCGAGATTCTTGAGACGCGGGCGGAGATCGCCGGCGATCATCGCATCCGGCTCTTGTCCTCCGGGCAGGAAGTGACGGCGGAGAAGATCCTGGTCGCCGTCGGTGGCCACCCAAATCCGCACCCGGAAATGCCGGGCTCCGAACTCTGCATCTCCTCCAACGAGGCCTTCCATCTGGAGGAACTGCCGAAGTCGATCGCGATCACCGGCGGCGGCTATATCGCGGTTGAATTCGCCAATATCTTCGCCGGGCTCGGCGTCGAGACCACGCTGATCTATCGCGGCCCGGAAATCCTGCGCGGCTTCGATATGGACATGCGGGTCAATCTGCGCGAGGCGATGGAGAAGAAGGGTATCCAGGTCATCTGCCGCGACACGATTGTCGACGTCGCCCAGGCGGCCGATGGCCGGCTCAAGGCCCAGACCCATAACGGCCATGTGTTCAATGTCGACAAGGTGATGATGGCGCTTGGCCGGCAGCCGAACACCAAGGGGCTTGGCCTTGAATCCGTGGGAGTCGAACTGGACGCCAAGGGCGCGATCAAGGTCGACGACTATTCGCGCACCAATGTCGACTATATCTGGGCACTGGGCGATGTCACCGATCGCGTCCAGCTCACCCCGGTCGCGATCCACGAGGCGATGTGCTTCATCGAGACGGAATACAAGGACAACCCGACCAAGCCGGATCACGACCTGATCGCGACGGCCGTGTTCTCGCAGCCGGAAATCGGCACGGTCGGACTGCCGGAGGATGTTGCGGCGGAACGCTATGAGGAGCTTGAGGTCTATCTCGCCAAGTTCCGGCCGATGAAGGCGACGCTGTCGGGCCGCGACGAGCGCACCGTGATGAAGCTGATCGTCAACGCCGCCGACCGCAAGGTGGTGGGCGCCCATATTCTCGGCCATGAGGCTGGCGAAATGGCGCAGCTGATCGGCATCGCGCTGAAGGGCGGCTGCACCAAGGACGATTTCGACCGCACCATGGCCGTCCATCCGACGGCCTCGGAGGAACTGGTGACCATGTACCAGCCGACCTACCGGGTGAAGAACGGCGAGCGGGTTTAGACCCGCCGCCGCGTCATCCGCCTTGGCGGGTATACAAAAAAGTCGGAAGCGTCTATAAGCGCGCCACTATGGGAGAGAGACTGGTCCGGCTCATGAAACGGACCGCCAAAGAGCAGGTATGAGACGATGACGAGCGCGAAGAACTGGACCCCCGGAAGTTGGCGTCACAAGCCGATCCTTCAGGTGCCGGAATATCCGGACGAGGCAAAACTGGCCGAGGCCGAGGCAGCACTCGCGAGCTATCCGCCGCTGGTCTTCGCCGGCGAGGCGCGCCGTCTGAAGAAGGCGCTGGGCGAGGTGGCCGAGGGCCGCGGTTTTCTGCTCCAGGGCGGCGACTGCGCCGAAAGCTTCGCCGAGCATGGCGCCGACACGATCCGCGATTTCTTCCGCGCCTTCCTGCAGATGGCCGTGGTGCTGACCTTCGGCGCGCAGCAGCCGGTGGTCAAGGTCGGCCGCATCGCCGGTCAGTTCGCCAAGCCGCGCTCCAGCCCGAACGAGACGATCAACGGGGTGACGCTGCCGAGCTATCGCGGCGACATCATCAACGGCATCGATTTCACCGAAGAGGCCCGTATTCCAGACCCGCAGCGTCAGCTGATGGCCTACCGCCAGTCGGCCGCGACGCTGAACCTTCTGCGCGCCTTTTCCATGGGCGGCTATGCCAATCTGGAAAATGTGCATCAGTGGATGCTCGGTTTCGTGAAGGATTCGCCGCAGGGCGAACGCTACCAGAAGCTCGCCGACCGGCTTTCGGAGACGATGTCGTTCATGCGCGCGATCGGCATCCGGGCGGAGAACAACCACGCGCTGTCGGAGACCGATTTCTTCACCAGCCACGAGGCGCTGCTGCTCGGCTATGAAGAGGCGCTGACCCGCGTCGATTCGACCTCGGGCGACTGGTATGCGACGTCGGGCCACATGATCTGGATTGGCGATCGCACCCGTCAGGCGGACCATGCCCATATCGAATATGCCCGCGGCATCAAGAACCCGCTCGGCCTCAAATGCGGCCCCTCGCTTGCCGAGGACGACCTGCTGCGGCTGATCGATACCGTGAACCCGGAGAACGAGGCCGGCCGGCTGACGCTGATCTGCCGCTTCGGCCACGACAAGGTCGCCGACCATCTGCCGCGCCTGATCCGCGCCGTGGAGCGCGAGGGCAAGAAGGTGGTCTGGTCCTGCGATCCGATGCATGGCAACACGATCACGCTCAACTCCTACAAGACCCGGCCGTTCGAGCGGATCCTGTCTGAGGTCGAGAGCTTCTTCCAGATCCACCGCGCCGAGGGCAGCTATCCGGGCGGCATCCATATCGAGATGACCGGCAAGGACGTGACGGAATGCACCGGCGGCGCCTGGGCGCTGACCGGCGAGGACCTGCACGACCGCTACCACACCCATTGCGACCCGCGGCTCAACGCCGACCAGGCGCTGGAACTCGCCTTCCTGCTCGCCGAGCGGATGAAGACGGCGTATGAGGAAAAGAAGCTCGCGATCAACGAGTGAGGACGCCCGGCTTTTAGCGCGCATAGCCGCATAGCCCCCAATAATCTCCCCCCTTGAGGGCAGGGGAATCGCGTATGGCTTTTAAGCTATTGAATAT
>NZ_JBAKFQ010000046.1:0-10997 GCF_053484255.1 Martelella sp. FLE1502 | reverse complement strand
CAAAGTGGCCGACTTTTGCTCCGCCCCGTGGCCGGTTTTTACGCCGCCGTTGACACTTGGAAACGGAGGATTTGGAAATCCCCGTCATGCCCATGGCCTGCACCAGCTCATTGACCTTGCGCGTCGAAACGCCGTTGATCCAGGCCTCCTGGATGACGGCCACCAGTGCCTTCTCCACCATCTTCCTTGGCTCCAGGAAGCCGGGAAAGTAGGCTCCCTGCCGCATCTTCGGTATCTTCAGGTTGAGCGTGCCGAGCCGGGTGTCGAGGGAGCGGTCGCGGTAGCCGTTGCGCCAGGTCTGGCGGCCATCGCCACGTTCATAGCGCCCAGCGCCGATCAGGCCATCCACGTCGGCCTCCATGATCAGTTGCAGCACGCTTTCGGCAATGGCCCGCAGGAAATCGCTGTCGCCGCTCTTCGCGGCAAGCTCGGAAAGAGCTAATCTGTCGTCGGTCATCGGGGTTCCTTTCGGCTGGTTGAAGTCTTGCAACTCCACCTTCTCCGACAGGCCCGGTGCCCACCTTGCGCTCAACGAATACGGCAGCTCATTCTCCACCGCCGTTTCCGCCTCAATGCGCCTCCGAAATTACACCACGTGCGCGGACGCTACCCTTTTGTTAGATCCAGTGAGATCGCTGTCCTTGCCGTTGGGATGCCGTCCTCGGTTTGGTGCACGCCGATGAGCGACGCGGTGCCCGCTCTCGCCAAGTCCGATAGGAAAGACCAAATGATGGGGTGCAGCGGTCGATCGAGCGAGGCGAAGGGCTCATCGAGTAGAAGTATTCGCGGTCGCCGCAAGGCGGCGAGCGCGATGTTGAGACGTTGCTTCTCTCCACCGGACCAGGTCACGGCAGGCAGGTCCCAGATATGTGGCGGCAGCGCCAACTGCTCAAAGAGCCCTTCTATTTCGGTGAGGCAAGTGCCGGGCGCGGCCATCTCTCGGGCAAGGTCGAGTCCGGACTTGCCCGGAATAGCTGTCAGAAACTGCGTGCAATAGCCAATGGTCGAACGCCTGATCGAGATCAGTTCCACCACGGAAAGGGTGAGAAGATCGCGCCGCCACCCGCCGGTATCCAGGATCGCCGTGCCCGCGCTCGCCACGCGAGTACCGTAGATAAGGTCCAGCAGCGTCGATTTTCCCGAGCCCGAGCCGCCGACGACCAGTCCCACCTCGCCCGCCGTCAGCGTGAAGGTCGCCGGGCCGATTGTCCGGTCGCCATAACGTTTCGCAAGGCCTTCGACACACAGGATCGTCATTCGAACACTCAAATCATCGACGCGACGAGATCGCGACTTGCTGGATGGCAGGGATCGGCAACCAATCGGTCCGGCGGCGCTTCCTCGACGATCCGCCCCTCGTGCAGAACGATGACGCGGTGCGCGAGGAGTCGGGCTATGCGCAAGTCGTGGGTCACGAGCAGCATCGCCACGCCCGTCCGGCGCTGGAGTTCGGACAAGAGCCTCAGGAGCCGCGCCTGGGCGGACGTGTCGAGGCCCGTCGTCGGTTCGTCCAGGAGCAGGATGTCCGGCTCGTGCACGAGCGCGCGAGCGATTTGCAGCCGCTGCTGCATGCCGCCGGAAAAGGCGCCTGGCAGGTCCCGCATCCGCGCTTCATCAAGGTCCAGTGCCCCAAACCAGTGCCGTGCAGCCTCCAAGGCCCGACCGAAGTGGCGTTCGCCATTGTCGAAGAGCGTCTGGGCGATGTTGGCGGCAGCGCTCGCGGCCAGGTCGAGCGTCTCGCGGGCATCCTGTGCGACGAAGCCGAACCGCCGGCGGCGGAGCGGGACGAGGGCCTGCTCCGGCAGATCGTAGAGAGACAGCGGCGTCCCGTCATCGACGGAGAGCAGGACCTGACCCTTCGTCGGAGGCAGGCATCCGGCCGCCGTGCGCAGCATTGTCGACTTTCCCGCGCCGGATTTTCCAACGAGACAAAGAACCTCGCCTGGATAGAGCGAAAGCGAAGCACCTCGCACGATGCGCCCGCCGAAGGAGATGTGGTCAAGCGTCAGGAGGGGCTGCGGTAGGTCAGGCACTGGCGGCTTCCTCCGCACGCTCGGCACAGCATTCCGTGTCGGAGCAGACCCATTCGCTCGTTCCGTCGTCCTTGAGGAGAAGGTGGTCGAGATGGCTCGTGGCGCACCCGCATATCACGCATTGCCGTCCGTCCGAGGGATGACTGGTGTTAAAGGGAACGTCCTCGAAGGCGATGCTTTCCACGCGCGTATAGGGTGGCAGCGCATAGAGTCGGCGTTCGCGTGCCGCGCCGAAGATCTGGATGGCCGGTGAATTGTCGAGGCGGACATTGTCGCGCTTGGGGATAGGAGAAGGTGACATCAGATAGCGACCTTCCACCATGACGGGATAGTCATAGCCGGGCTGGGCGACGCTTCCGCTTCCCGCCCTCTCCTCGAAGAGCCGCGTATAGACCCGACCGTAGTCAGATGCCGTGTGCATGCGGGCCGCCTCGCCGGCTGAATTGACGAAGGCGCGCAGCGGGTCCGGCCGCGGCACCTGGTAGACGACGACCTGTCCCTCTGCGAGCATCGCCTCGGGCACGCGCTGGCGGACCTGGATCAGCGTTGCCTCACGGGTCCGGGTCGTGGTGGCAACGAAGGCGGTGCGCGTGAAGAAGGCGCGGATATTGACGGCATTCACGGTCTCGTCGGAGCCGTGGTCGGTCACTTTCAGACGGTCGTCTGCACCGATGAGGCTTGCGGTCACGACCATGCCGCCAACACCCCAACCATAGGCGATCGGCATTTCCGGCGCGATGAAGGGCACCTGGTAACCGGGAACGGCTAGTGCCTTCAGAATGGTACGACGGACGGAGCGTTTGCTGTCTTCATCGAGATAGGCGAAGGTCTCAGTCATCGTCGGCAAGCCTCCGGATCGTTTCGAGATCGGCCTGGAAATCGGAGTAGTGCGGCAGCTTGAGATGCGAGACGTAGCCGCTCGCCTCGACCCCGTCGCCATGCGTCAGCACCAGGTCCGGGTCGAGCCCAGATTTCATCGCCTGATCGACTGTCGCCATCGCCACGGCCTTGCGCTCGTTGGCGCCGAAGGCAACGCCGAAGCCCGGGGACAGATGCGATTGCCGCCCGTCGAGTACCGGGGCCACCATGCGGCAGGCCGTCACCTCGATATCGCCGACAGAGACGGTGAGGCCGAGCTCCTCCAACTCGACGAAAACCTCGACTTCCCCTGCGGAAAGCTCCTCGACATAGGGATGGGACGCGCCGGCGGTGCGAAGGCGCGTATAGGCAATGCCCGTCAAGAAGCCTTCCTCGCCCCGCACCAGATGGCCGAGCGTTTCGGATGCACCGTAGGGAGGACGCAGCGGCACCCGCGTGATGTCGACCGGCGCCTCCTCCCGCTCCTGACTCTCCCCGGGAAGGCGATCGCGGCAGCGGGATGAGGGAGGCGCGCATGGAGTGCTCGCAACCTCTTCGGGAAGAGGAAAAAAAGCCGCCTCCTCCATGAGCGAGAAATCGAGCAGCCGGTGGGTATAGTCGTAGGTCGCCCCCAGAATCTGGCCGCCCGGCAGTTCCTTCACCGCGGCTGAGATATGCCGGTCGTGACGGATGGCCGAAAAGTCGATAGGCGCGCTATGGCCCATACGCCGCAAGGTCGCACGATGGGCGCGCAGCAGGAACGTCGCCTCTGCCACGTCGCCCTGTGCCTGTTTAAGCGCAAGGGCTGCGAGGTCCCGATCGTAAAGCGCACCTTCGGTCATAACCCTGTCCACTGCACCGCGCATCTGCTCACCTATCTGGGCAACCGTGAGCTCCGGCACGGAGGGATCACCCCGACGCCTGCGCGCCAGCGCATCAAGACTTGCAGCGATAGCGGCCTCGCCGCCCTTAACGGGAACGTACATCGGATATCTCCAGCCTCACGCTACGGGGAAGGCAGGCGCACCAATCTCCCGCCGTCAGGATGAGGTCGACGCCGAGCGGATAGGCAGCGTTGTTGCACGTCCATTGCGCGAGAAACGTCGCCGGCAGGCCAAGGGGGGCGAGGGTCCGACCCCCGGGTCCGATTCCCGGCCCCGAAAGGTTGAGCGCCGCACCGCCCGAAAGGCCCGTGACCTCCGCAATGACCGTGGCGGAAAGATGCGGGTCGGCCGGGCTTCCCTTCGGAAAGATATCGATCCGATCCAGCATCTCGCCACGACAGAGGGCAAAGGTGCAGGACTTTCTATCCACCATCGGCCACCGCGCCGCGATTGCGCGATCCCGAATATCCACGAAGCTTTCGTCGATCCAGAGCGGTGTCGTAGTGTCGGCCAATGTTGACAGAACGACCGCGTGCGCCGCCTTGCCTTCAGCAAGGACCACGACTTTGCCGGGGTAGGAGAAGGCTTCCAGAAGACGGCGGAATACGCGCTGGTCCTCGTGGATACGATCCGTGCCTCGCCGGTCGATCTCGATTTTCACGGTGCACTTCCTTGTCTCGCCGCGGTGAAGAAATGCGCCGCCGTCTTCTGCGCCTCCTCGGCCTTGCGGCATCGCCGCGCCATGATGGCGTCTTCGGCCGGCTGCAGCAGCTCCAATGCGAGCAGGGCGTGCGACTGCGGATCCTGCAGCAGCGCGTCGAAGAAGGCGGCGAGTTCAGCCCGCTCCGGATCGCGGCCGAGCACCACGGCATAACCGCGCCGACCGTCGATCTCCACGATGCAGCGCGTCATGGTCGCCTCGCCGAGATGGAAGGGCGTTCCCGTCACGGGCGCTTTCGCACACAACTGAAGAAGGCCGACCTCCGGTCCGACAAACCGGCGCGCCGCATGGCGCTGCCGGCTGCCGTCGAAGGCCGATCTCAAGAGGTCGATAGGGGCGCGGGCAAGCACCCCCATCCATTCACGACGCCCGCCCTCGGTGGAACAGTGCTCAGGCACGGCTGACCTTGGCGTCATAGACATCCTCGGGAGAGAGTGGCACCAGACGATCACCCATTTCGCGCTTCAACGCGGCAAGCTGTATCTCGTCTTCGGCTGTCCTGTCCTCCTTGCGAGCCAGCGTGATAAACTCGGGGCGGACATGGCCGGGACGGATCGTCACCTCAACGACGGTACCCCGATAGGTGAAGCGGAAGTAGTATTTGCCCTTGGGGCTTTCCTCGATGCCATCCCAACCGAGCGACCGGTCAACCGTGTAGCGGTCGTCCGTCAGGGCGCGCGTGACGAATTCGATGGCGTCGCGGCCGCCGGGGCCGGGAAACGCCGTATCGATGCGCACCTCGCGGCGCTCGATCGGCCGGCCCTCGTCGAGCAGCGGAAAGGCGCGTTGCATCACTTTCAGGCCATGCGCCACGCCGCCCGGAAAGGTGGTGCCGTGATAGTTCAGTAGTTCGGCAAAGCTGACGGTGAAGGTTTCGCCGTTTTCGAGATAGGTGATCGTGTCCAAGATTGGCTCCTGTCTTGCGGTTATGATGGAAGGGGCGCCGCCCCGAAGATCGGGGAAACGACATCTGGCCGGCCGGGGCCGGGAGTATGGCGGGCAAACGGCACGCCGTAGAGGCGGGCGAGTTCTCCGTCCGTCATCATCGCGGAGGCTTGGCCATAGCGGACCTCGTCTCCGGCATGCATCATCAGCGCCCGGTCCGCGAGGAACAGGCCGTGCTGCGGATGGTGGGTCGTAAAGATGATCGTATGGCCGCGCGCCTGCCGCAGGCGCATGAGGACTCCGAGCAGAAGGTCCTGATTGGCGAGGTCGAGCGAGGCGGCCGGCTCGTCGAGCACCAGTACTTTCGTTTCCGTTGCCAGCGCCCGGGCAAGCAGCACAACCTGCCGCTCGCCGCCGGAAAGCTGGCCGAAGGGCCGCCCGGCGAAACACTCGGCGCCCACGGCCGCGAGCGCGGAGAGCGCCGCCGCCTCGTCCTGCTTGCCCGGCAGGCCGAAAAGCCCGAGCCGCCCGGCCCGTCCCATCGTCACGATATCGAGGCAGCGATGCTGCTCGCCGCCACTTTGCAACTGCGGCACATAGCCGACGAGCGCCGGCATGGTGCGCTCACCCTCGGTCAATGTCAGCGAACCGAGCAAGGTGCGCAGCAGCGTCGTCTTGCCCCGTCCGTTACGGCCGAGGATCGCCAGCACCTCACCCTCCGCCAGCTTGAAGCTGACATGGCGGAAGATCCAGCGCTCACCCCTTCGAAGGCCGGCATCCTTGAGTGTGATCATCGGGCAGGGCCTCCCTGCGTCTGGCGCGTGCACAGGAGATAGATGAAGACGGGTGCGCCTATGACCGCCGTCAGGATACCGAGCGGCAGTTCCGCGCTCGTCACGGTGCGGGCGAGCGTATCGACCGTCACCATGAAGCTGGCGCCGAGCAGCGCCGCCGTACCGTGGAAGCGGCGATGGCTTTCGCCGACGAGCAGGCGCGCGGCATGGGGAATGACGAGGCCGACCCAGCCGATGACGCCGGAAACCACAACGCAACCGCCGATGATCACCGAGATGACCGCAAAGACAAGCCAGCGCGAGAAGCCGACATTGACGCCGAAGGACCGCGCCTCCTCTTCCCCCATCGAGAGCACCGCGATGCGGAAACGCAGGCGATAGAGAAGCGCGATGGCGACGAGGATGACCGGACCATGCTCACCGACTTTTTGCCAGCTTGACGAGGAAAAGCTGCCCATCAGCCAGAAGACGATGGCGGGAAGCGAGGTCTCCGGATCGGCGACATATTGCGTGAGCGAGATCATGGCGGAAAACAATGCGTCTATGACGATGCCGGCCAGGACGATGGAAAGGATCGAACGCCCTGCCATATGCGAAATCACCGCCACCAGGACCAGCGCCGTAAGCGCCGAGGCGAAGGTGGCCGCAAACAGCATCGCGGCACTGCCTCCGACGAGCAGGGTCAGCGTGCCGCCCAGTGCCGCGCCGGAGGAAAGACCCAGGACACGGGGCGAGACGAGCGGATTGCGAAAGAGCGCCTGCAGGGCCGCCCCGCAGAGCGCAAGTCCCGCTCCGACGATCGCTGCGAGCAGGATCCGCGGCAGGCGCACATTGATGAGTATGCGCTCTTCCATCGTTTCCGGTGCGGCCATGCTGGAAAGCCAGCGGCCGAGAATCTGCCATACGTCGGCAAGCGGTATGTGGAACCGCCCGGTGGCGGCGGAGACGAAAGCCGCCACCGCAAGGACAAGCACGAGCGACAGCCAGTGAAGGGCGCCGCCAGCCGCCTGCCCGTTCGAAAGCCGGGCCTCGGTCAGGGCGGACGTCATTTGCGGGCAAACTGCTCGTAGTTGGCGGCACCCTTGTTGAGTTCGAGCTTCAGCACGGCATCGATCTCTTCATCGGTGGGCGTATAGTTATAGAGCCGCTCGAAGCCGCTCTTCACCTCGGTGCGCAGGTCGAAATGGAAGAGGTCCGGATGGGCGAGATTGGCGAGCCACATGCAGGTGAAGGGGCTTTCATGGCTGGCGCTGTCCCAGACATAACCGCCGTTCGGCGTCTTGTAGACGCGACCAGCCTTTGCCGCGGCTGTCTGCGACAGGATAGCATCCTTCAGGATCGTTTCGCGGCCGGCGTCGGCTTCGTGCGCCGTCAGCATGATAAGGTCGGGGTTCCAGGCCGCGATCTGCTCTGCATTGACCTCGGCCCGGACGCCAAGACCTGCGGCGACATTTTCGCCGCCCACCAATGTGATGTAGAAGTTCTGGTAGCTCTTCTCACCGGTCGCCGTGAACTTGCTCTTGGAGGAGCGCAGGTGCAGGATTCTCGGTCTGGTGGCGTCCTGATGCGCGGCAAGCGTCGCCATGATCTCGTCGATCACCGCGTCACGCCATTTGAACAACGCCTCCGCCTTGTCTTGCTTGCCAAGGATATTGGCGACGAGGCGGATATTCTCCCGCGCCAGTTCCTCCGTGCCGCCATTGCCGCCACCGACCATCAGCGCGACGGGAATACCGGCATTGCGCAGGGGGGCCACCAGTTCGTCGCCACGTCCGCCCCACTGGATGACGAGGTCCGGCTTCAGCGCAGCGATCGCCTCGACATTCGGCATCCACCCGTTGCCGCCCTCCGCGACAATGCCGCTCTCGATGGACGCGGCATCCGGGAACATCTTTTTGAGAAGACCTGTTTCGAAGGCCTTGCGCGAAACAGGATTCATGCCGACCAGGTGCTCCGAGGAGCCGTCCACCGCAATGACAGTCGCGGCACCGGGCTGCGGCAGCGTTACGATCCGCTTCGCTGGGCCGGGCAGCGTAATCTCCGCGCCCGTAACATCCTTGAAGGTGACGGGATCAGCAAGGAGCGGCGCCGGCGAAAGGGCGAGAAGGAAAAAGGCGGCAGACAGGCGCAATTTCAAAGTCATCGGTTGTCCCATTATTCATGATAAAAATACTCATGTTTTTTTGTACAAAGGGGAAGGCGTCGTATCAAGTCGAACAAATCGGACAATGTGGAAAGAAATTTCGAACAGCGGCGCCATCGGGAAAGCTGCTGCCAGACAACTATCGATCGCATTAATGCCGACGACAGGTGACCGCCATTGACGGGAAATCGTGTCAAGCATTCGCACAGGCCCTCAGATTGGGTGCAAAGCGGTCGAGGAAGCGGGTCGTTGCCGGCATGAAGCGTGAACCGTGATGGTACATCGGGTCGAGCGAGGAGATGACCATCGTGCCGGCCGTCGAAATCGTGTCCATGTAGAGGATGGCGCGCCCCTCGCCGTCGCGAGCCAGAACCGGTGCGCCTTCCGGTGGCGTGAACCAGCCGTGCAGATGCCAGGTCACGTCCTGCTTGCCGATGTGGCGCATCAATGGGTGTGTCTTAGCCTGATCGGTCAGTTCGACCCCGAGATCAGCCCCAGGGGTGAGCCACCACCACCAATTTGTCGGCGTTCTGGTGAAATGGACCGCAGGAAGCCATAATTCCGACTGGCTTTCTCCCAACGCGATCACCGTGCCGCCGGCATCAAGATGGCGGGCGATGACAGCCCTCTGCTTGATCATGCGCTGGGCCGGGGTTCGGCATGGCACCCAGAGGATATCCTGGGGGCGCAGTACGTTAACGAGGTCCTCGGATGCGCAGATGACATCGAAAATACCGGTATAGGCCGACCCTTCCAGACTATGGATATGATAGTAGGTTCCGGAACTCGACGGGACGATGCGTGGGCCCACCCTGCTTGTATCGCGCGCGCCGCCATAGCTCTCGGCCCTGGTTAGCGGCAAGTCTTCGAGCGGCAGTGTCAGCGCGAAGCAATTCGAGGAGAGGCAGGAACCGCCGTTTGCCCAGTTGATAATGCGCCGCGTCAGGTCCGGGGCGAGATTCCATTCAAGCCCGATCGTGCCGAGGTCATTGCCGGCATGGGAGAAGAACCGGCCAGCCCGCGGCCTTGCCCACACCCAATCGACCGGGACTCGTGGGGCCCAGCCCATTGACGGCCACCGCGCCCTCCGGTGGCGGATTGCAGCCGCGTCCGTAGAAACCCGCGACGCCCCTGTTGGTCTCGATCTTCTTCAGGTCGATACCGTCATAGAGCGAATGAGGATTGATCGACGACAGATCGAAATTTTGTCGTTTTGGTGCGACGATCGAACGATACTGACCGATGCCATCAACCAGCGGACGCGCCATATGGCCGTTGAAGAACCAGCGCCCACCGTGATCGAGAAAAGACGCGAGCGCATCCTTGAGCGCCAGCATGGCATTCTGGTCGAGCTGATTACCGGTGATCAGCCCCTTGTGCGACATGAGAATCTCGACCGTGAGATCGGCTTGCTCTGTGATGGCGACTTCTCCACGGAGCGCGGCAGCCCGAACCGTCTCGGATGGCTCTTCGAAAGTGGATTTCAAGAAAATCGTGGTCATGCTGCCCCCTACCGATCAGTTCTGTCTGCAAGGCAAAGTCAGGAGCCAGCATGGTTCTGAATATCATGACTAGTACTATCATGTTTTTTCGGATAGGAGATGAGGTGGCGTTTGGACAAGTCGAATGAATAGAACAGATCGAACGATCATATCGAACAAGCTATCGGCGGTCTCGATACGGGATTTTCTCCTTGTTACGACCGTCTGGAAGCGCTCCAGCTTTAGGGTCGTTGCGCGGGAGTTAGGGATAAGCCCGTCGGGCCTCTCCCATCAGGTTCGCAAGGTCGAGGAAGCTCTTGGCACGACCTTATTCGAACGGTCCAGCCAGCAGGTGAAGGCGACCCTGGAAGGTGAGGTTCTCTTGTCTCACATTCAGGATGTCCTCGGGGTGGTTGGTAAACTTGACCTCCTCGCCGTGAAGACGAGCCGGCCCTTCGGAGGGCACCTTAAACTTGGCGCGATCTCAACGATCGGTGCCTATGTTTTGCCTCACGTCGTAAATCTGTTCGAGGCAAACTTTCCTGATGTCAGAATTGATCTCCTGGAAGGCAAGACCGAAGGGGTCACCCAACGTCTGCGCGGAAGTGAAATTGACATGATGTTATCTTGCCGTTTCGCTGACAATGCGGATCTGGAAACAAAACCTCTGTTCACCGAGCGCTTTGATTTGATCGCCAACGTAGCTCATCCGCTTGCGGCAAAGACATCAATAAACGTTCAGGATCTTGATGCATGTGAGTTTATGACGATGGCAGACGGCGAGGGTTATAGCGAAGATACGCTACCTGCAGCGATACGCACGACACAGCACGACTACAATGCTTGTCGCACCGAAATCAGAGGGTTGAGTCTCGAAACAATCGGTGCGCTCGTTTCAATGAAAGGGGGGGCTAGTATGGTTCCTTCGTTAGCCTCTCCCCGGCTAAGTACCTTTCCTAATGTAAAAATTGTGAGCATCTCCGGCCGCGCGCCACAACGAACCATATACGCTTCTTGGCGCAGATCGTCGCCTCATCAGGAGGCATTTCATCAGTTGTGCCATATTTTGAGCGAGATGCAGGCGGTATGCGATCTTCCGATCGCAGGCGCGAGTTCATTATAGTTGGTTAGAAAAGTTTCAAGGGCTCTGTTGCAAAAAAATCCAGCTGGCAAGGCAAGCCCCTCATTTTCTGCTGTC
>NZ_JBAKFQ010000045.1:0-14474 GCF_053484255.1 Martelella sp. FLE1502 | reverse complement strand
ATAATGCTCCATCTTACTCAAGAGTTGGAGCCTCCGGCAAACCCGGTGCGGTTCACCTCGCCAAGCTCTTCCATAAGCAGTTGACGCGCCCGATTTACCCTGCTTTTCACAGTTCCGATCGCGCAGTCGCAAATCTCCGCAGCGTCGATGTAGCTTTCGCCGAGCACCATCACCAGGACGAACATTTCGCGGTAATGCGGCGGAATGCGCGCCAGCGCATCCAGCAGTTCCTGCCCCCTGACCGACCAGTCCTGCGTGGCGTCATTGTGCGGCAGGCTGGCGACGCAATCTTCCTCCCCTGGCGCCTCACGGTTTCTCACCTTGATCTGGGTGTAGAAGGTGTTGCGCATGATCGTGAACAGCCAGGACTTCAACCTTGTCCCCGGCTTGAACTTGTCGAGGTTGGCAATACCCTTCAGCATCGTCTCCTGAACCAGGTCATCGGCGTCGTTGGGATTGCGGCAGAAGGTTCGGGCGAACGCCCTTAGCGCCGGGATGAGGTCCACAATTTCCTGACGTTGCCGGCTCCTCAGTCTCACTTCTTGCTGGTTCATCATGGGCTCCGTCTGAACTTAGACCCTCTGAACGTAACGAAGCCGACGGGGCGGCGGTTCCTCTCTTTTTGTCCAAACCGATGATATTCGCGCGTTCGGCTGCTGACATACCATATGGCCTGCCGCATGGCCTGCGATGTCCCGGAGCAGGAGCTGGATGTTTCGTTGGGAACAGCGCCGACCGGCCCTGCAAGCGGGTTTATCCTTGAGTATGTTGCGAAAACGCCGAGAAGCGTCGCGTGCCGGAGCGACTGTCTTTGCTGGCCGGCCGCAAGAATTTCCGGAGCGCCGGGCAATGTTCACCCGCCGCGCCGGAACAAGCAATCTACAGCATCGGGCGATGTCGTGGTCCGGAACCGGTTATGCCTGGCACGAAGCTGCGGGCGTGCCCGGAATGACCGCTGAAAAGCCCGGCTTCGAGCGCGGCGGCGATGAAGGCCTCTCTCGACATCTCCAGCCATCCAGGCTGGGCAACGGCGCGCTCGCAGCAGTTCACGGCCGCATGGTAGTGCCGCCCGCGCCGGTGCGGCCAGTTTTCCGCGAGCAGGTTGCGGGCCTGGGAGGGCCCTTTGACGGCAAGCGGACCGTCTTCGCCGAAGCCAAGATATACCGGCGCGACCCACCTTGCGAAATGTCCCATCGTGGTCTCCTCCTTCATTTGTCTTCAGCCGGGCCTTCGGAGGGCCGGTCTCTATCGTCACGTCTTGTTTTCATGGCGTCGGAAAGATCGCGCTTGCGGGGATGATCGAGATTTTCCCGCATGGCATCGCGGTCCTTGCCGGGGTCGTCCTTGGCGGGCTTGTACGCGCTCGGCCGGCTTTCTTCGGGTCCTTCCCAGCGCGGGCGCTCGTCGCTCGTGCCCGGAGCGGCGCCGGATGGTTTATCGGTCATGGTGTGTCCTCGTGTTTCTCCAACCAGCGCCAAACCAGTTCGGGCGGGTTTTGTTCCGGTCTCTTTTGCGGGAACAAGCATTGGACGCGCGGGTTGGGCGTCCATGAAGGCACAGACCGGAAAGACACAGGCACCCACGGAAATGTGAACGGGCCTCACATGCGACCGGAGCACCCAAGCGCTGACGGAAATATGGCCAGCCAAGCGGTCTTATGGCCGATGTTCCCGGCTATTCCAGGGTTCCGCCGGCCGGAAAACGAAGGGACAAACCCGCGCGTGCAGATTTGCTTCTGCCAACCGATCGTGCGAAACAGTTTAAATCCACCGGTGCTCCAGAAGCGTAGTGTCATATGACAACCAAGAACATGCCCGCGAAAAGCAAGGCGATAAGATGACGAAAGACAATGACAAGGATCTCGTCTCGGCGGACCGTTCCGACGCGTTTCTGGATAGCAAGACCTCTGAGCTCCTCTCCCAGATCAAGCAGGAGCCGATACCCGACCGGTTGCTCGAGCTTGCCATGAAGCTGCAGCAGGCGCTGAATGAACGGGAAGAAAAACCCTCATAGGGGTCTTTTACCGGTAATCTCGGACCAACGCCGTGCAAGCCGCGCGGCGTTTTTTTGTGCCTGGAACTCTTGTTTCAAACTTGAAGGGCGCCAGAGGGGCGAGACCGGCGCATGTTTCAGCCGCGAACAAAAAGCCGTTTCAGACGTTTGGTCACACGATCGAGTGAAACAGTTCGAGAGGACATCCCCATGGCCGACAGTCGCAACAATCAGCAGGAAGACCCTCTGCATTCACCGGTGGGCGGAGAAGCCGATGTGGAAAGCCTCGCCGAGGACATCACCTCGCGCCAGATCACCGCGCAAACTTATGGCGGCGACCCCGTTGAGGACCGCCTCAAGCGCCTGAAGGATATCATAACGGAACTGGAAAGCCGAACAGAGGCCAGCGAACGCGGACAGGATCTCGAGCCGCTGCTTCAGGAAGCCCGTTCATCGCTTGAGATCGTCGAGAAACAGGCGGAGAAGGGAGAGCGCTGACGGATCGAGGCGCTCTGAGCAGCGCTCTGCCGCATTGGCGGCGATTGGAGCGCCCTTCACCGGTACCGGCTTTCAGTTCTGCCGTGTGGGCAATGCCGTCGACCGGTGCCCACCGCGACATGCGGCCGGGCCGCGGTCTGGCCCGGCCACAGTCTTCGTCTCACTCCACCGGCTCAAGCACGGCGCAGGCAATACGGTCGCCCGCGTCGCCCGAGGGCTGCGTGCTGTAGTCGTCGGGACCGGCGTGAATGATCACCGCCGAGCCATCATCATCGAGGATGCGCTGATTACCGGTCCGCCCGAGCGTGAAGCCGCGGACGAAAACATCGGCCTTGGCGATGCCGTCGGATCCCACATGCAGGTTCGGCATGTCGCCCGGATGAGGACCATTCTGGCTCATGATACCGTGATCCAGCCCGCGCGCGAGATGACCTCCAGCGCTCTTGAAGCCGTTTTCGCCATCGCACTGTCCGACTTCATGCACGTGAAAGCCATGCTCGCCTTCCGGCAGACCTTCCGCATCGATCTCGACGAGCACGACCCCGGAGGCGGTCTCCAGCATGGTCACCGTTCCGCTGATGTTGTCTCCGGCAAGACTGCCCTGAACGCGGTCTCCATCCGCGGCCACTGCGAGGTTGGAAGCCAGCGCCGCCACTGCGACGGTCAGGGTAAATATCTTCGTTCTCATGAAACAATCTCCTCTTTGTTGCGGGCCTCGGCCCGGTCCGCACCCAACAGCGAGGGAGGGAAATTGTTCGCAAACCCGTCGCCGGAATTCCGCTGGAACATTCCGCGCGGCCTGCAGTTGGGCGGGCTCCATGGAGAAAACGCCAAGGAGAAAACGATGCGAATTTCAGAAATCATGACACGCGACGTCGCCCTTGCGAAACCCGACGACATCATTGTCGAAATCGCCAGGCGGATGACGAATGAAGATATCGGTTTCCTCCCGGTCGGCGAAAACGACCGGCTGGTGGGCATGGTGACGGACCGCGACATCGTCACGCGCGGCGTTGCCACCGGCCTCGACGGGCGCAGCAAGGTGAGCGAGGTGATGAGCACCGACGTCAAATATTGCCGCGACACGGACGAGGTGGATGACGTTCTCGCCAATATGGGCGATATCCAGGTGCGCCGCCTCGTCGTGCTGGACGACAACAAGCGCATGTGCGGTATCGTCTCGCTCGCGGATGCCGCCCGCGGCAGCATCAGCCATACCGGACGCAGCCTGAAGGGCGTCGTGCGCGACGGCGGCAGCCATAACCAGTCCGCCGCGTGAAGGCGATTTCAGACATTGGGCCGGAAGAAACCGATGCGGGGTCATCGTTTCCTTGAATTACCCGGCCCTTTGACCATGTTGCTCGCGCCCGATGTCTGCGGTGCGCGAGCGCAGAGCAGACGTTAATAGCGATGAAGCGGGAAGCAGGGTTTGACCGCTGGCGCGCAAAAAAAGGAAAATCTGCCACCGGCTCTACCATGGGCGGATTATGCCCTTGACTGCGGCTTGCAGCCTCCGGTCCCGCCAGATCAATCGCACTTTCATAGTAGCGCCGGAATTCCTCGCACCCGTCGGGGCCGCGCGAGCCAAGCCGCGCGCCGAAATCCATCCCCGTGGGTAGCCGCCGACAAAGGCTTCGGGCAGCACCACCAGCCTCGCCCCTTCACTGGCGGCCTCGCCCACGAGATCAGCCACCTTATCAATTATGCGGCGCGTACCGAACAATACCCGCGCAGCCGGGATGACGGCGGCCTTGAAAGGCTCGGACAAGGGAAACGATCCTTTCTAGCGTTCAGACGACAGCTCTGGTGCCGGGCGTGGGTTTTGCGACCAGGCCGGAAAGCAGGATAAGCCCCTCCTCCAACACATCCCGGCAAGGCGCAACGCCGAGCGAAATCCGCACCGCCTCTGCCGGGTGGGCGACGGTTGCGAAGGCCGGGGCCGGCACGATCGATATCCCCGCCCGGCCGGCATGCTCGGCGAAATCCGATGCCCGCCAGGGCGCCGGCAGCCGGAGCCAGAGATGATGGCCGTGCGGGTCGGCGGCATAATCAAGCTTTCCAAGGATCGCGGAGGCAAGCTGCTGGCGCGCAATGTTCTCCGCGCGGATCGATCTGGCGATTTCGTCCAGCGCGCCGGTGACGATCCAGCGGTTTGCGAGCGCCGACATCAGCGGCGGCGCCATCAGCATGGCTGCACGCATCACGCTTGCAAGACGGCGCGCGGCCTGTGCCGAGGGCGCGGCGACAAACGCCACGCGCAGCGCCGGCGTGGCGCATTTCGAAAGGGTCGCGATGTGCCAGGTAATATCGGGCGCCAGCGTAGACAGCGATGCCGCCGTCTCGGGCAGCAGGGCGGCATAGGGATCATCCTCGATGATGACGACACCATGCAGGCGTGCGATTTCGACCAACGCTCGACGGCGCGCTTCCGGCAGCGTCGCCGTGGTCGGATTGTCGATGCTCGGAATAACGTAGAGAAGCCTGACCGCGCGGTCGCGACAGGCCTTTGCGAAGGCGTCGGGAAGGATGCCCTCTCCGTCCATGGCAAGCGGCTCGACCGCGAGCCCTTTCTGGATGGCAACAGCCTTCACGCCCGGATAGGTCATCGCGCCGGCGGCGATCACGTCATTGCTGTCAAGCAGCAAGTCGCAGATCGCGTGGAGCGCGCACTGAGCACCGGCGCCGACGACGAGACGATCCGGCGTCACGCTGCCGAGCCTCCTCGCACCGAGCCAGCGCGCCGCAGCCGCCCTGTCCGCGATCGAGCCCGTGCTTTCCTGATAGTGAAGATGCAGCAATCCGGCCGGGCCGGCCAGAATATCAGCAAGGTCGTGGGGTATGAGCCGGCGGAAGTTCACGTCCGAAGGCTGCGGCGGAATGTTCATGCTGAGATCGACACGGGGCTGTTCGCCGGCCTCAGGCGCGTGCGAAATGAAAGTGCCGCGGCCGGCCTCAGCCGTCACCAGCCCGCGTCGGCGCGCCTCGTTGAAGGCGCGGGTCACCGTCGTCAGGTCAACCCCCAGCTTTTCCGCAATGGCGCGCTGAGCCGGCAGGCGCTCGCCGCGCGCGACATGACCCAAGCGGATATCCGCCTCAAGCGCGTCGACAATGCCGAGATATTTCAATCTCGCGCCATCGAGTAGTCGCGGCATCCACATCGCCAACCCCTACTTTATCCATACAGTTCTTATATTTTGTATGGCCAGAAGAGTAAAGCGGAGGCAATCAACACTCAAGCATGAGATAAAAAAACATTATATATCAATCTATTGATCGCAAGTGCGACCTATTGCCACGACCGTGAACGGGAGCCTCTTCGTTGAACTCAACCTCAAAAAAGGCTACATATCCGAAATTGTATGGCTCCAAAAATCGCGAACGCCAACGGTGCTCGCCCGGTCTATTTGGTCTACCCGCTTGAGGGCAAGCGATTTCCGGAAGGGCCAGAGATAAGGACAAGGAAATGACGAACGGAAACAGCGAATGGCCCCGGCTCGAACCATGGCGGGTCGGCATACGCGGAAAATGCCCGCGCTGCGGCGAAGGAAGGCTGTTTTCAAGCTTTCTGAAGCTTGCGCCGAAATGCAATGTCTGCGGGCTCGATTACGATTTCGCTGATCCGGCGGACGGCCCCGCCTTTTTCGTGATCTGCTTCGGCTGCATTCCCTCGGTGTTGTTCGCCGTCTGGGCGGAAGTGACATACCAGCCGTCGTTCTGGTTCCACATCTTCGTGTCGATGCCCGTGGTGTTCCTGTCCTGCATTCCTATGCTGAGGCCGCTCAAGGGCTGGCTGGTCGCCAGCCAGTTTCACCACAAGGCCGAGGAAGGCAAGCTTGTCGACAAAAGCAATTAATGAATTAAATGCAATAAAGTATTGATATTGCTATCTCATGCACCTTTTGGCGGAAGCGACTGGAGAGCGGCCAGGCCCGTACATGATCGAGGCCAAATATTTGCAAAGGTCTATGCGGGCTAGGGCCCACGCCCATCGCTGATTGTCAGCAGGCCGAACAGCGGGCGGGTCGATCTTCTATGGAAGCGCAACACCGATAACGGTTCCGTTGGCGTTCACGCCTTTGACGGAACCGTGCGGCTCGGATCAACGGAATGCGCCGGGATAGCGGCGACGGGCCTCGGCGTTCAACTCGTGGTAGTCGTTGTAGAGCTTGCCAACACCGCGCGCAAAACGGACCAGCGGATTGGGCTGATGGGCAAGTTCATTCTTGCGGGTGGTCTTCATTTTCCGAATCCTCGTCTAAGCTTTGATAGCCTTAAGATAGCGAGTTGTTTTCCGCAGGGTATGGGGTTCGGCGCAAGCCAGCATTGCGCTGAGGTGTTGGCTCGCCGCATCGACGTTGTCGCCTTCAGCAATACGGATCAGCGAGAGATCATCTCCGCGATCTTCACGGCATAGCGGTCGGTCATGCCGGAGACGTAGTCGGCGAGCGCGTGGAGCGCGCTGTAGGGATCGCGGGCGTGGCGCAGGTCCATGCCCAGCGCGCGCTGCAACTGCCTGGGATAGCCATCGAGCCGGTCAGCCTGCCAGCCGGCGGCGGCGGCGAGTGCTTCGGCCACCGGCAGGATGCCGTCGAGAATGCGATGGACGAGGTTGCGGCCCATGACCTCAAGCTCGGTCTTGCGCGGCGAGGTGAAGATGCGCTCATTCGCCAAACTCTCGATCGCGGCGAAGTTCTCCGCCTGCGCCGAGGCACTGACGAGCGCGCCGGCAAACCTGCCGCCCATGATCGCATCGTAGTTCTCGGCAAACGCGCCGCTGCACGCCTCGAAGGCCTTGCCGATCGCAACCGCCCTCAAGACCGCGATCTTCTCGGCCGGCGTGTCGCCACGATCATCCTTCGGCGAAAAGCCCGCAATCTCGGAAAGAAGCGGCGCGACGTCACCATAACCGAGATCGCCGGTGGTGAAGGCGTCCTCGAGATCGAGGATGTTGTAGCAGATATCATCGGCCGCCTCGACCAGCAGAACCAGCGGATGACGCCGCCACCAGGTGGCCGAGGCATCGCCCGCGATCAGACCGGTCCGGTCGGCGACGGTCTCAAGCTCGGCCCGTTCGCTTTCGAAGACGCCGAACTTCTTCAGCCCACCGTCGCGAACGGCGATCGACTTGCGCACCCGCGCCGTCACCGGATATTTGATGAACGCGCCGAGCGTGCCATGCGTCAGCCGCATGCCGCCTGGCCGGTTCATTTCCAGCCGGGTGAGTATGCGGAAGCCCTGCGCATTGCCTTCGAATGCCTCGAATTCCTCGGCAAAGCAGGCGTCGCGGTCGGCAAACAGCCCCTCGCCCCGGTCGAAGCGCTCGGCAAACCACGCGCCGATCGCCGCCTCGCCGGAATGGCCGAAGGGCGGGTTGCCGATGTCGTGGGCAAGGCAGGCTGCATGCACGAGGCCGGCGACGATCGCCTGACCGCCTTTGGCAATCTTGCCCTCCTCCTCAAGCCAGTAGCCAACCTCCAGCCCGAGCGAGCGACCGACGCTTGCGGTCTCCACGCTGTGGATCAGCCGATGATGGATGTGGTCGTGGTCGTAGAGCGGGTGAACCTGGGTCTTGTTGGCGAGCCTGCGGAACGGCGCGGAGAACGTGATCCGGTCGGCGTCCTGGTCAAAGGCCGGACGGCGGGGCGAGGCTTTGCGGTCGGGACGGTAGAGCGGTTCCAGGTCGAGCAGCCGCGACCATTCCATTTCAGCCATTTCGGTATCCCCCGGCAGCGTGTTCCTGCCCTTTATGCAAAAGCCGCTATTCGGCAGCCCCTATTCAGCAGCCTTGTCCTGCGCAGACTTGTCTTCCAGACGCTGCCCGGCGGCATCCTCCGCTTCGCCGTCATGTTCCATCTCATAGGCATAGCCTTCAAGCATCACATAGGCCTGCTCGATCGCCTCGATCTGGGCTTCGGCGTTGCGGATCGCCTCGGCGATCGATTCGCTGCGCGCCCGCAGCATGGAGCCCAGCACATCGGAATTGCCCTTGTCGCTCTTGCGCCGGGCAAGCCGTGCAAGGTGCTTGCGCACCCGCGCGCGGTGGCGCTCAAGCTCCAGAATGTGGAAGCGGCTCTTCAGAATGTCGTCGGAAAGCTTGCGCCGCATCGCCGCGACCGGATCGAAACTGCCCGGCTCGCGCTCGTCGAGGATCATCTCGTTGACCAGCGGCTCGAGCAGCAGCACGCCCTTGAGGTCCTTGGCGTCGGCCAGTTCGGGATCATAGCCGGTGTCGTCGTAGACCTTGCGGCGCACCGGGTCCTTCAAAAGGTCATAGGAGGCCTGAAGGCGGGCGAACCGTTCGCCGTCGCCGCCGCTGTCGGGATGCGCCTCCTTGGCAAGCCGCCGGTAGGCAGCGCGCACGGTCTCGCTATCGCAATCGCGATCTATGCCCAGCACTTCATAGGGGTCGATCAAACCGTCACCCGTTTCATCCCGTTCAACAACGCCTCATGGACTAGCGCGCCAGCACCCGCTGTTCAAGGCGAAAGACGGTTGAAAAGCGCGCAAATCTCGCGCCTCGCGCTCAATCCGGACGGTTTTCCCGTAAGGGCACTTTGTGGCCGCAAATTTGACATTCGGGCGTCCAAATTCTACACATCAGCCGTGTCGTTGACGAACGCTGTCTTCGGCAAGCCTCCTCTATTGCTTATCTGGAGGCCCGAGCGACGCCGCCTGAGGCTTCGCATGCCCGCCCCCATGCGGGACCACCGTCCGCACGCAACCCTCGCGTTTTATCGCGTGCAAGCGCTGGCACAAAGCGCTGGACAAACCGATGTCCGCCGGAGAAGGAACAAGTATGAGCGTCAAACTGACCGCTAAAAACGTGTCGAAACTGTTCAATGACGACGATGGCGAAGGCGCGCGACGCCTCGCTGCTGGCGAAAGCAAGGAAGATATCTTCAAGGCAACCGGCGTCACGGTCGGGATCGACAACGTCAGTTTCGACGTCAATGAAGGTGAAATCTTCGTGATCATGGGGCTGTCCGGCTCCGGAAAATCGACGATCGTTCGCACGCTCAACGGCCTGATCCCGCCGACCTCCGGCCAGATCATCATCGACAATGTCGACGTCGCCTCCTGCGACAAGGAAACTTTGCGTGATGTGCGCCGCAAGAAAATCACCATGGTTTTCCAGCACTTCGCGCTGTTTCCTCATAAAACGATCATAGATAACGTCGCCTTCGGACTGAAGCTCAAGGGCATGGGCAAGGAAGAGCGTCACAAGGCCGCACGCGAATCTCTCGCCAAGGTCGGGCTCGAGGCCTATGCCAACAGCTATCCGAGCCAGCTTTCCGGCGGCATGCAGCAGCGCGTGGGCCTTGCCCGCGGCCTTGCCAATGATCCCGAGATCCTGCTGATGGACGAACCGTTCGGCGCGCTCGACCCGCTGATCCGGCGCGAAATGCAGGACGAGTTGGTGGTTCTTCAAAAAGAATTGAAGAAGACCATCGTCTTCATCACCCATGACCTCAACGAAGCCATGATCCTCGGCGACCGGATCGCGATCATGAAGGACGGCGCGTTTGTCCAGGTCGGCACGGCTCAGGAGATCGTCTCCGAGCCCGCCGATGATTATGTCCGCGCCTTCGTCTCCGATATCGACCGCAGCCGTGTCTTCAAGGTCTCCGACATTTCCCGCGATGCCGCATGGGTGAAGGTCGATTCGACCACGGCCGACGCGCTTGCGGTGATGGACAAGGCCAAGTCCGACCTCGCCTATGTCGTTGAAAAGGGCGTGCCGGTCGGCCTTCTGATGCGCTCCGACGCGATGGAAGCCCAGCGCACGGCCCCTGTTCGCGACGTGATGTATGCCGAGCCGCCGACCGTTTCGGAAGAGTCCTACCTGAACGAGGTCTATGGCGCGGCGCAGGCCGGCGTGCCCATGGCCGTGACCGATGACGACGGCAAGCTTGTCGGCGTCGTCGATCAGGAAGCGATCTTCGAGCAGCTCGCCGCCGATACGGAGGAGCCCCCTCCCCAACTCGCTGAAGAAGAAGCCAAGAAGCAGGCCGGCCAGCCGGCCAGCGAATAAGTCGAGAGGGAGCTAGACCATGTTCGATCCATCACAGTATTTCACCATTCCCTTCGACGCCTGGGTAAACGATTTCGTCCGCGGCTTTCTGGTGCCGAATTTCCGGCCGTTCTTCCGCGCGCTTCAGGTGCCGGTCAACCAGGTGCTGATGGCACTTGACGGGTTCCTGGCCTTCATTCCGATGCTGGTGCTGACGGCAGTGTTCGCGCTGCTCGCCTGGCGCATCGTCGGTAAGACCATGGCGATCGTGACGATCGTCGGCTTCCTGTTCGTCGATCTCATCGGCCTGTGGCCGGAAACGATGACCACGCTCGCCATGATCCTGACATCGGTGTTCTTCTGCACCATTATCGGCGTGCCGGTCGGCATTCTCGTCGCCCGCAGCGATACGATGTGGAAGATCGTACGGCCGATCCTCGACGTGATGCAGACGGTTCCAAGCTTCGTCTATCTCGTTCCGATCGTTATGCTGTTCGGCGTCGGCATGGCGCCGGGCATCATCGCCACCATCATCTTCGCGCTGCCGCCGATCATCCGCATGACCAATCTCGGCATCCGCAATGTGCGCACCGATCTGATCGAGGCATCGGAGGCTTTCGGCGCCACCTATTCACAGACGCTGTTCGAAGTTCAGCTCCCGCTTGCCATGAGAACCATCATGGCGGGGTTGAATCAGACGCTCATGTTGGCCATGTCAATGGTTGTCATCGCAGCGCTTATCGGCGCGGGCGGCCTTGGACAGGTCGTCAACACTGGCCTCGGCCGGCTTGATGTCGGCGGCGCGACCGCCGGCGGCGTCGGGATTGTGGTTCTTGCCATCGTGCTCGACCGCATCACCCAGGGCCTTGTCGAGCCATCGGACCCCAACCGGATGACGTTCCGTCAGGCGTTGGGTACGCTTTTCAGCGGTCAGAAAAAGGCCGCCGAATAAAACGAAGGCGTCCATCCGGACGTTTTCTGAAAGGGATCTCCAATCCCGTCGCCAAGGCGGTTGCCTGCAACAGGGCAAGCGCCGCAACACGAAGAAACGGAGAAACGCTCATGAACAATCTCACCAAACTGACCGCCGCCCTCATGCTTGGCGCCGCCAGCATCGTCCCGGCCACTGCCGCCTTCGCGCAGGAGCCCGGCGATGGCAAGACCATCAAGATGGCGCAGGCCGACTGGGACACCGGCTGGTTCCAGGCCGAAATCTACAAGCAGATGTTCGAGGATCTCGGCTACAGCGTAACCGGCCCGATGACGCTCGGCGCTTCGGCCTTCTATCAGGCCGTGTCGCAGGGCGATGTCGACCTCTGGGTCAATGGCTGGTTCCCGCTGCACGAAACCTACAAGCCGACCTTCGAAGGCAAGGCCAAGGTTGACGGCGCGGTCGCCAAGGGCGGCGCTCTGCAGGGCTACCTCGTCGACAAGGCCGCGATCGAAGAGTTCGACATCAAGACGCTTGACGACTTCAAGCGCGACGAAGTCAAGGAAGCCTTCGACCGCAATGGCGACGGCAAGGCCGATCTGGTCGCCTGCCCGCCCGGCTGGGGCTGCGAGCTGACGATTTCGAAGCACATGGAAGAGTTCGACCTGGGTGACGACATCAACCCGATCAAGGCCGGCTACTCCGCTTCGATGGCCGATGCGATCGCCGCCTACCAGAACGGCGAGCACATCCTGTTCTACACCTGGACCCCGAACTGGACTGTTGACCAGCTTTCGCCGGGCAAGGACGTGATGTGGATTGAAGTGCCGCAGAAGGAAGGCGTCGAGCTGCCGGCTCCGGCCAAGGGTCTCGACACCTGCGTCGCCGATCCGTGCTACATGGGCTTTGTCGCCAACGACATCGTTCCGGTCGTCAACGACGAATTCATCGCCGACAACCCGGCTGTCGATGCGCTCCTGAAGGAAGTATCGATCCCGCTGGAAGACATCTTCGCCCAGAACTCGAAGATGAACAATGGCGATGACGACGTTCAGGCCCAGGCCACCGAGTGGATCAAGAACAACCAGGACATGGTTGACGGTTGGCTCGAAAAGGCCCGTGAAGCCGCTGGCTGATCGGTCTTGATTGACTGAAATTAGGAGCCCCGGTCTTTCGGCCGGGGCTCTTTTTTATGCGTGATGCTCAGGAAGCGTCGAGGCTGATGCCCTTGGTCTCGATGCGGAAGAAGAAGGTCACCAGAGCGCCGACAAGCGAGGTCGCCACAAGGGCGTAGAGCAGCGCCGTCGTGCCGATATCGGCGAGAAGGATCGGGAACAGGAAAGCCGTGAGGCAGGCCCCGATCTTGGCGAAGGAGGCCGCGAACCCCGCCCCCGTTCCCCTGATCTGCGTCGGGAACACCTCGCCGGCGATCAGATAGGTCTGGGCGTTGGGGCCGAGATTGGTCATGAAATTGAACAGCATGAAGCCGGTGAAGATCAGTGCGGTCTGGGTCGCCCCGCTATAGGCCCCTGCCTGTGCGGCGATGAACAGGCCTGCGGCGCACCCAACGAATCCGAAGACCTGCAACCTGATCCGCCCGATCCGGTCGGCGAGCAGGACGGCGGCGACAATGCCGACCAGCAGAAGCACGTCCAGAAGCGCCGTGCCTTTGGCGGCGATCAAGTCGTTATGCACGAGATCGGCGATGTTCTGGGCATGCTGGCGTTGGTGGCCCACGGTGGCGGCTAGGATCGTCGGGGTGAAGATGCCGATGCCATAGGTGCCGAGATCCTGGAGGAACCAGGGCACGGAGGCCAGGATCAGCGCCCTGCGGTTCCGGTTCTGGAACAGGCCGCGATAGCCGGTCGCATGCGGCTTGTCCTCGCGCTTTTCCCGGCGGCCATTGATGGAGATCGTCTTCGGATAGAGCGGCTTGCGACGCAGCAGCTTCTGCAGCTCCGTCTCGGCGGCCCGCTCCCGGCCGCTGACGGCCAGCCAGTGCGGGCTTTCGGGAATGAAGAACCGGCCGATAAAGACCGCAAGCGCCGGAATGATCGCACAGCCATACATCCAGCGCCATGCGCCAACCGACGGGTCGAGCGTGAGGATGATATAGCCAAGCACCGTGCCGAACAGCGCGCCGACGGCCTGAAATCCGAACGCAGAAAGCACAAGTCCACCGCGCGTGCGCGATGGCGTGCTTTCGGAGATCACGAGATGAGCGGTGGGGTAATCGCAGCCGAGCGCGAGCCCCATGCCGAACAGGCAGACAATGAGCCATGGGAAGTTCGGGGTGAACACGATCATCGCCAGAAAGGCGATGAAAAGCCCGATCTCGAAGATGAACACCCGCTTGCGCCCGAAGCGATCCGAGAGGCTGCCGAGCGCGCTCGCGCCGATCAGAATGCCGAACAGCGAGGCCGAGCCAACCATACCGTGCTGGGCGGCATTGAGACCGAATTCCTTTGCAATCAGTGGCATGGCGACCCCGGTCATGAAAACCACAAGCCCTTCGAAGAACTTGCCAGCGACCGAAAGGCTCCAGATCCGCCACTGCATCGCCGTCATCTGCGGCGCCGGTGCAGCCGTGCCATCCGCCCAATACGGGTGTTCGTCGATATAGTGCTGGACGCTGTGGCCGTCCGCCGTCGTCCGCATTTCCTTGTCTACCACGTTCATCACAATCCCTTCCCTGCCGGACGCAATCCCCTGCGACAACAGTCGTAATGACGCCGGTTGAGACTTTGATGACAATACCCGAAATACGGGCCCTGGATTGGAGGGATGATGTGACGTGAGGACGAATTGAACAGGAAAAGAGGCCCGACATTGACGCCGGTTCTCCTGACTGCTGAAAAAGTAAAGGCCTTCGACCATCATTTGTCGCCGCCCCTTCGTTCTTGAGTCATGCTCGGACTTGATCCGAGCATCCAGGCGGCTTAAGTCTCTGAATTTTCAAAGACTTATAACAAGACTTTGCCGGGCGGCCTGGATCCTCGGGTCAAGTGTAAAGCCCGGAGACATCCCTTACAGGTGTTCGGA
>NZ_JBAKFQ010000044.1:0-22422 GCF_053484255.1 Martelella sp. FLE1502 | reverse complement strand
GAACTACTTCAAATCAACAGCATGCGTTGCAGACTAATCGCCCGATGCTCTAGCCTGCCGCCCCAGACCGATATGGTTCCCGCAAAACTGGAGCCGTCGCCTGTGAGGATTGTGGTGCCGGCGTAGTTTTCAATTTCAGGGTTGAATATATTGAATGTGCTGTCGTCGATCAGGTCCGCAGAGAACGTGAAATCATCGCTGGTATGGTTGAAAACGAGGCGTGCCCGCTCGCCAGCGAATGTCACGCTCTCGGTGTCGACGGTGCCGGGCGCGGCGGGCTGCTGTAACTCTCCGTCGATTTCCTGGCCGCCGCCGATGTAGAGCCAGCCGATATCGCCAAACCCCTCTCCTATCCCGCCGAGCAGAACTGTATCGGCGTTGATGACGCCGCCCTTTGAAACCGTGACGACGCCGCCGTAATAGTCGCGCCCTATGACAAGCTCCGAGAACTTTGCTCGCGATCCCGCTCCGCTGACAAGCATGTAGGCGCCGCGGTACGATGCAAGTTCGCCCGATTCAGCGACAAGAACCGATCCGCCGCCCAAAACGTCAAGTGTCGCCGTGGCTTGGCTGCCGCCGATATAAAGGCCGCCCGCCATGAGTTTCGAGCCGCTGCCGGAAACGGTGGCCTCGGCCGAGTCATTGCCGCCGATCCTGGTCATGCCGACGACTTCAACCTCGCCGCCATCCAGGATGGAAAGTATTCCCTGGCCCTGCCAGCCGACGTCCAGTTGGTTGGTTATCTTCCAGTGGGACGGCGTGACAGGGTCAGTCCCGGATGAACCGGTGACAGTTACGCTGCCCTGCGAACCTGCCGCGTAGCCGAGATAGGCTGTGCCGCTGTTGACAGTGCCGCCGCCCTCGATGGTAAGCGTCCCGTTGCCGCTGTCGCCGATCGTGAGTGCACTGCCCAAGGTCCAGTTCGATCCCGCGCCGCTGACGGTGACCGCGCCAATGTAACCCGCGGCAGAGCCGATACTGCCTGTGTAGCTTGCAAGTTTGCCGCCGCCGTTGATCGTCAGGCTTCCATCTCCGGACACGGCGACGACGAAGCCTGTCGCGCCCAAGTCGCAGTTGCCGCCGAAAGTAACGCCAGTCGCGTTCAGCGGATTGTCCGGACACGTCGGCACGGGGGCTGCTGCTGCCGGGCTCATGCCGATGAAGCCGGCGATGACGCTAGCGATTGCTGCTTGTGTAAGGAGTTGTGCGCGCCGTTTTCTCAGCAGCGTTCCGGCTTCTCTTCGGAGATCGCCCACCGGCTTGGCCGTGCCGCGCTGTTTGCTCCTCAAAGACGCGGGTTGTCTTTGATGTGCAGTCATGAATTTACCCCCATGTGAAGACATTGCACCTCCGCGGCGAACCTGACGGAAGACGCCGATGTGAAATGATCATGATTGACGCGCGATCGGTCGACGAGAGCCCGATGAAGCCCGGCATCATCGACGTCCACCGCGTCTCTCTTGTCCGAAATCGACCACGTACACCATGCGTTACGGCCCCGGAACGCGCTATCGAAAGTCCCCAACACCAATGGCCAAGACGCCCCACACCTGTGACCAATCGAAAAAAACAAGCAAAACCGACGCATCTAAAGATTGCCAAGTAGCCAGAATACAGCTTTTGATACCAAAGTTGCACAGATATGCAAAAGACGGGTCGTGATGGGATACGAACCTGTGAAACATGCCTGTCTCTCCATAAGCAGTTGATAGATTGATACATTCTGAAATTGTACGCCCGCATTGTCAGCGGAATCTGAAACTGTTCGGTGTTTTGGCCTGAGCCGCCACTGCGGTTGGTTGGGAGCTGGGGCTGGCCAATAGGCATCGCCCCTCCTCCCTTGAACACCGGCATCATAAACGGACGCTGGCGGCAAGGCGGGCCATCCATAAAGGCGAGGAAACTGTGGTTGATCGTGTCTTCGGAAACGACAATGAACACCGACTACGGCACTTATTGCAGGAACCCGCGGAAACGGCGCAGCGCGATGGAAAAGAGCGCCAGTCCGAGGACTGCCAGCCAGACGAATTGCGGCCAGACGACATCAAGGCCCGCGCCGCGAAACAGGATGGCCTGCGACAAAGTCACGTAATGGGTATTGGGTGCCAGCAGCATGATGTCCTGAATGAATTGCGGCATGCTTTCGCGCGGCGTCAGTCCGCCGGAAAGCACCTGCAGCGGCAGCAGCACCAGCATCAGCAGCAGGCCGAACTGCGGCATCGAGCCCGCAATCGTCGCCAGGAAAATGCCGAGCGAGCACATCGCGAACAACATCAACGCGCTGCCGGCCATGAAAAGTGGCATGGAGCCGCTGACGGGCACGCCGAGAATGCTTTCAACCACGATCACGAGGGAAAGCGTCGAGGCAACGAGGACGACGAGGCCGATCGACCAGATCTTGCTGACCACGATTTCCACTGCGGTGACCGGCATGACCAGAAGGTGTTCGATCGTGCCATGCTCGCGCTCGCGGATCAGCGCCGCGCCCGAAAGGATCATCGACAGCATGGTGATGCTGGTGATGATGTTGATGATCGAGCCGAACCACATCTGGCTGAGCTGCGGATTATAGCTGGCGCGGATATCGAGAGAGACCGGAATTCCGATGCCGCCTGGAGCACGGTTAAGATATTCGCTGACGGTATTGTCGATGATCTGCTGGATGTTGGTGTTGCCGGTAAAGGCCTGCGTCATGCGCGTGGCGTCGATATTGAGCTGCAGCTCCGGGTTTCGCCCGGCCAATACATCCCGTTCGAAGTTTGTCGGTATATCGAGCACGAAGGTTGATGTTCCGCTATCCAGCCGGGCGTCCATCTCGGCGGTGGTAATGATTTCAGGCTCGATGAAATAGGGGGGATAGAAGGCATCGACAATGCGTTGCGACAGCGCCGAGCGATCCTCATCGACAACCGCGATCGCCGCGCGGTTAAGCGTTTCCGGCATCGCCGAGGACTCCATGTAGATGGACAGCGAAAAGGCGTAGACGATCAGAATGATCATCAGCGTGTCGCGGCCAAGCCCCCGCAATTCCTTGATGCCGAGCTGGAGGATATTGGAAAACCGCATGACCTACCTCTCCTGCTTGCCGAGCAGAAGCGTGCTGGCGATCGTCAGAATCGGAATGGCGATGAGAAAAGGCACGAAAGACGCCTGAAGATCGACAAAGCTGAGCGCCTTGGTGAAGGTTCCGCGCGATATCGTCACGAAATAGGTGGCCGGATAGACCTCGCCGATCATGGCTCCGACCCCCTGAAGCGCGCTGACCGGATCGATCAGGCCGGAATACTGGATTGCCGGAATGAGCGTGATCAGGGCGGTGGCGAACAGGGCTGCGATCTGACTACTGGTAAAGGTCGATACCAGCAGGCCCATGCCAGTGGAAATGGTGACGAACAGAAGGGCCGCCAGCGAAAAGGTGAGCACGCTGCCGGTAAAGGGCACCTGAAACACCATCAGCGAGGTTGCCAGCAGCAGGGCGAAATTGAACATGGCAAGCACGACATAGGGCAGTTGCTTGCCGATCAGGAATTCCAGCCGCGTCGTCGGCGTGACATAGAAATTGACGATTGAACCCAGCTCCTTCTCCCGCACCACGGAAAGTGTGGTGAGAATGGCGGGAATGAGCAGCAAGAGCAGCGGAATGACCGCCGGCGCCATGGCGACCAGGCTGCGGATATCCGGGTTGTAGCGATAGCGTGCGGCGACCGAATAGGCCGGATCAGCCGCCCCCGCCCCATAGACTTCCTCGATCTTGCGGGTAAGCCATGTGGCATAGACGCCCTGAATATAGCCCCTGGCCGACGATGCGCGCTGCGGCATCGAGCCGTCTAGCCAGACGCCGACTTCGACATCGCGCCCGCGCGCCAGATCGGCGGCGAAATGCGGCGGAATTTCGATGGCGAAACTGATTTCCCCGTCACGCATGCGCCTGTCCATATCGGCATAATCGATGAGCGGGGCTTTCTCATCGAAATAGCGCGATCCGGAGATATCGAGCGTCAGGTCCCTGCTCGTTACGGTCTGATCGCGGTCAAGCGTTGCATAGCTCAGGTTTTCGATGTCGAGGTTGATGCCGTATCCGATCACCAGCAGCAGAATTACGCTGCCGATGATCGCCATGGTGGCGCGGATCGGGTCGCGGCGCAGTTCCAGCGCCTCGCGCCAGGAATAGGCCATCATCCGGCGAACGTCGAAACGGTGTTTCAGCGCCCTTTCGGCGGCTCGCCCGTCGGCGCCCTCCTTTTCGGCATCTTCGGCGATCGCGGGCTCTTCCGTCTCCTGCGTCTCGTCCGTGACCGCTTCCAGATGGCTGATGAAGGCCTCTTCGAGCGTTGCCTTTCCGCTTGCCTCGATAATGGCAGCCGGGCTGTCGCTCGCCAACACCCTGCCGGCATGCATCAACGAAATCCGGTCGCAGCGCGCCGCCTCGTTCATGAAATGGGTGGAGACGAAAACCGTGACGTTGTCGTTGCGCGAAAGCGCGATCAGCATGCGCCAGAAGTCATCGCGGGCCAGCGGGTCAACGCCGGAGGTCGGTTCGTCCAGGATCAGGATATCCGGTCCGTGGATCATCGCGACCGCCAGCGACAGGCGCTGGCGGATGCCGAGCGGCAGCGCCTCCGGCAGGCTGTCGGCAACGTCGGCGAGATCGAACCGCGCGATCATTTCGCCAACGCGCGGTTCGATCGTCTCCGTCGGCAGCCGGTAAAGCCGCGCGTGCAAAGACAGGTTCTGCCGCACGGTCAGCTCGGTATAGAGCGAGAAGGCCTGGGACATATAGCCGACCCGCCGGCGCACATCGAGGTTGCCGGGATCGACCGGCTGGCCGAACAGCTTTGCCGTGCCGTCGCTCACATCCAGAAGCCCGGTCAGCATTTTCATGGTCGTGGTCTTGCCGCAGCCATTCGAGCCGAGAAAACCGAAAATCTCGCCCCGGCGAATGCGGAAGCTGACATCGTCGACGGCGGTGAAATCGCCGAAACGCTTGCTCAGATGCTCGGCCTCGATGGCAAAATCGCCGGCATCGCCCTCCTCGCGCGGGGTAATGTCCAAGGCCTTACGGCCGCCGCGGGTCGCTTCCGGCAGCAGCGCCACGAAAGCGTCGTCGAGATTGTCGGTGGCGGTCGCGTTTAAAAGGTCGGCCGGGCTGCCGGTGGCAAGAACATTGCCGTCATTCATCGCAGCCAGCCAGTCGAAGCGCGCGGCCTCTTCCATATAGGCGGTTGCGACGATGACGCTCAGGCCGGGGCGCGAGGCGCGGATATCGTCGATCAGGCTCCAGAACTGCCGTCTGGACAGGGGATCGACGCCGGTCGTCGGTTCGTCGAGAACCAGAAGGTCGGGGTCGTGGATCAGCGCGCAGCAAAGCCCGAGCTTCTGTTTCATGCCGCCCGAGAGCTTGCCGGCCGGCCTGTCAGCAAAGGGCAGCAGCCCCGTACTTTTCATCAGGGTTTCGATGCGCCGCCGGCGCTCCGCATGGGCATGGCCGAAAAGACGGCCGAAGAAATCGATATTCTCGTAGACCGACAGCGTGGCGTAGAGATTGCGGCCGAGCCCCTGCGGCATATAGGCGATGCGCGGGCAGACGGCGCGGCGGTGCCCGTCATCGGAGATATCGCCGCCAAGCACGCTTACAGCGCCGGTCTGCACCTTGCGCGCGCCGGCAATCAGCGACAGCAGGCTTGACTTGCCGACTCCGTCCGGGCCGATGAGACCGGCCATGCAGCCGGCGGGAATGTCAAGCGATATGTCGTTCAGCGCCGTCGTCTTGCGATAAAGCAGGCTGACGCCTTCGAGGCGAGCGACTGCGCCGGCGCCACCCTGCTCATCCGCGACATTCATTGGGCGAGATTTCCTTCAAGCGCGTCAGGCCAGGCGGCATTGGGGTCATAGCGCACATAGGCGACGCCGGGCAGGCCGGTCTTGACGAGATCGATATGCTCGCGCAACAGAGCCGGGTCGATGCGAGCCTTGACCCTGAACATCAGTTTCTGGCGCTCCACCTCCGTCTCGACGGTCTTAGGCGTGAACTGGGCGACGTCGGAAACATAGGAAATGCTGGCGGGGATGGTGAATTGCGGCGCGGCATCGAGCACCAGCCGGGTCTCCGCGCCGATTGCCGTTCGGCCCGCCTGCTCGGTCGGCAGGAAGAAGTTCATATAGACATCTGTCAGATCGACAATGTTGAGAATGCGACCGCCGGCCGCAACGATCTCGCCCGGTTGGGCGACGAGATACTGCACACGTCCGGGCCGCGGCGCAGTCAGTGTGCTGTCGTCAATGATCGACTGGATATAGTCTATGCTCGCCTCCGCGGCATCAATCGCCGCTTGCGCCTTGGTAAGCTGCGCTTCGGCGGTGCTGACGGCCGCGCTCGCAGCGGCGGACGAGGCCTCACCCGCGGCAACGGTGGCCTTCGCCTGCAGCGCCTTCGCCTCGGCGTCCTCGAGCGCCTGCCTGGAAGTGACATTTGTCTGGACCAGCTTCTGGAAGCGCGCGAAAGTGGCCTCGGCGGAATTGAGAACGGCCTTGCGCTGTTCGACGACGGCTTCGGCGGCCCGCTTTTCCGCCTTCGCCTGTTCTATGGTCGCATTGGCGGCGTCCACGCCTGTGCGGGCGCTGCGCAGCTTGGCCTCGGCCTCGCGTTTTTGCGCCTCCAGCTGTCTGGTGTCCATCTGCACCAGTTTCTCGCCGGCCTGAATGAAATCGCCTTCATTGACGAAAATCTCGCTGATTCGCCCAGCCGTCTTGGCGGAGATATCGATTTCCGTTGCTTCGATACGGCCGTTCCCGCTGGCAATGCCTTCAGGAAGAGCGTTGCCGTTGAGATTGCGCCATGCGGCATAACCGCCGGCCGCAACGGCTGCCAGGACGACGATCGCAACCCATTTACCCGAACCTGTCCGCACTCTGCCATCCCCATTTCGGCGTGAAATTTCGCCCCGACATATGCATGTAATCGCTCTACAACATTTTAGCGGGTGGAAAGACTGCGACAATGCGACATGTCGTCTTTATATCTCGAACTTCACAAAACTAATGCCGATTTACGTTTGAAACCGGGGTTCGCACATTCTCGGATGCTTACACGCAAAATGAGACGCGTTGCGCGGTAGATCGATCACAACATTCATTAGAGGCCAGAACAAGAGCAACTCATATGGTCAAACCCATGTTTCTGAAGCCTTCACAGCAGCGGGCAGGAGCTTCAGCTTGACCTGACTGGGCGGCTCGGCGAGAGTAGATAGGTGCCGCATTATCTCGTTCGGCGAGGGAGCCGCGGCGAAAAGAAGATGGCCGCACGGACAAGACAGCCCGGCGGCTCCGGTCTGCCGTTGTGGATCGCGGGACGGTGCAGGCTGTTGAGGCGAAGGCAAGCCGTCACCCAGACACGTTCGCAACCGTTCCATAGCGCCCGCCATGGGGAGAATTCATCATGCAGATCAGCGGACCTTTGCAGAAGGCGTATCGGAGTATCCCACGGTCTTCGGTTGTCGATGCCTATACCGCACTGCGTCCGAAACAGGCTAAACTCCGGGCCGCCAAGGGACAGACCATCGTTCAGGAATCGGGATACGCCGAACATTCGATGTTGCTGCTGAACGGCTGGGCGGCGCTTTCCAAGACAATGCCCGAAGGCGAGGTACAAATCATCGACGTGATGCTGCCGGGTGATTTTGCGCTGGTCGGCGCGGAGGTCGCCCCCGTCGCAGCCTTCACCGTCGAGGCGCTAACCGATATCAGCTACATCGCCATACCGCTCGAGCACGTCAATGGCCCGGCCCCGGAACACGCCGAGCTGCGCAGGCTGTTCACGGCGCTGCTCGTGACCACACAGGCCCGCATGTCCGAACTCCTGTTGCGAATGGGGCGAAGCAGCGGAGCGTGCCGCGTGGCCTATACCCTGCTGGAGCTTTATGTCCGGCTGGAGCAGATCGGCCTGACCCGGAACGGGCGATTTCGCCTGCCAATGAATCAGCACAAGATCGGAGAATTCACCGGCCTCAGCAACGTGCATGTCTGCCGCACCATGCGCCGGTTCGCGCGCAACGGGCTGATCACAAATTTCGATAATCAGGAGATTTCCCTTAACAATCTGAACGCCCTGAGCGACTTTGCAGGGGTTGACCTCACCCGGCTCCGCAAGGAAATCTTTCTGCGCAGACCGCAATAACCTGACGCGATTCAGCCTGGCTCTGCCATGCTTCAGCGCGTCTCGACCACCTCTCCGAGCGTTTGCCCCGCAAGTTCTTCATCGGCGTCGTTGGCGATGTCGCCCAGCGACATGATGCCGGCAGCAGCGCCGGCGTCATCGACAACGACCAACCGGCGAATTTGAAGATCGCCCATGCGGTGCGCCGCTTCGCGGACCGTCTGTTCGGGGCGACAGGTGGCAACGTCGCGTGTCATGATCGCGGCGATCGGCCCATCGGACACGGCGTTGGGAAGATAGCGCGTCACGATATCCCGGTCGGTAACGATGCCGACAACCTTCTCCGCCTCGCAGATCACGACGACGCCTATGCCGCACTCCTTCATGAGCGCCGCCACGGCCCGGACAGATGCCGTGGGACCGACGGTGGTCACGGGACGGCGCATGATGGATTTGACAAACATCTCCAATCTCCACATCGGACACTCGACCAAGAGGCTCCGAAAGCGCCTCCGCTACTTATTGCCGGCATTGCATTGCGGGCCTTGCCTACTGTTAACGCAACCAGCGCCGAAACGGATCCTTTGGTCAGGATTTTAGGCTGAAGGGCCCTGCCCCTAACCGCGCTGTTCAGGTTCGTCTTCGTCATGCCGCTTCTTTCGATGCGATTTCAGCGCCTCGAAACCGATGATGACATCGAGCAGTTCGGTGGTGATCTCACTCTGCCGCAACTGGCGCATCTCGCCGGCCAGTTCCTCGCGGCGGTCATCAATCGCGCGTTCGGCCTGCTGCATGCGGGCCAGACGCGCGGCGTTTTCGGTCACCAGCGCCTCGGCCGCGGCGAGAAAGAGTTCCGTGAAAAGAAAGCTGCGGACAAGGGCGGCCAAAAGACGTCCGGGCGCAAGAGAAAAGGTCGGCAGGCTGCGCGATGCCCAAGGGCGCGCCGCCAACGCCCCGGTCATGGCCGGGTCGAGCGGCAGCAGCCTGCGCGTCACCGGCGCCTGCCGGCCATGCTCGGTCCGCTGCATGAACACCAGCGACACGGTCATGCCGGCATCGCCTCTGACGCCCTGGATATCGTCGATGAGGGTGATCAGTCTTCCGGCAAGCCGGCCCAGCCCGTCGACATTGGCCGGCGGCAGAAGCGCGGTATCGGCGGCGATCCCCTGCCCCGCCAGCGCGTCCTCCAACTGCGCACCGATACAGATCACCCGCGTCGGGGCTTCATTGCCCGGGCCGCGCTGAACCTCTTCAGCCAGCAATTCATTGTAATTGCCGCAAAGCCCGTGATCGGAGCCGAAGGCGATCGTGACCCGCTCCGCGGCGTTTTCGGAAAACTCGGGCAAGGGTCCCTCGACGGTGATGAACGCGTGCAGGCCGTCCAGAACCGTGGCGCGATAGGCCTCGATGGCGTGAGCGGCCTGTTCGTAAGGCGCGGCGTTGATCGCCGACATCGTCTTCATCGTGCGCACGATGCCGCGAATGCTGTCCATGGTTTCGGCGCGGCGGGTGAGAAGCTCAAGCGTCTGCGTCATCGCCTTTTCCCATCGCTTCGACGGCTTGGCGCGCCCTGGCCGTGACGCCCGCGCGCATGGCGTCCGTCAGGGCCTCGTCGGCTGTGAGGCTTGCCGCAAGTCCGGCATCGTCCTCGCGCACGGCGCGGCGGATCGCGGCCATCGCCTGCATGGCCCGCGTCTCGTCCAGTCCGTCGAGAAGGCCCTCTATCGCGGCGATGAGGATGGCGAGCTGCTCGGCGGCCGGCATCGGATCGCGCTCGGGCTGGCGCAGCGCCGCGCGCACCGCCGCCCCGCGCGCCAGACGCGCGCGGGTATCCTCGTCCAGCCGCGTGCCGAAGCGGGCAAACTCCTCAAGCTCCTCGAATTGCGACAGCGTGACGCGCAGATTGCCCGCGACCGCGCGAAAGGCCCGGGCCTGCGCCTTGCCGCCGACGCGACTGACCGACACGCCGAGATCGACCGCCGGAAACTGGTTGCGCCGCACCAGCCGCGGCGACAGGTAGATCTGCCCGTCGGTGATCGAGATCAGATTGGTCGGGATATAGGCCGAAAGGTTCTCGGCCTGCGTCTCGACCACAGGCAGGGCGGTGATCGAGCCGCGCCCCTCGCCGAACTGGCCCGCGCGCTCCAGAAGCCGGGCATGGATGAAGAAGATGTCGCCGGGAAAAGCCTCGCGCCCCGGCGGGCGGCGCAAAAGAAGCGACAGCTCGCGATAGGCGCGGGCATGGTGCGTCAGGTCGTCCAGCACCAGAAGCACGTCTTGTCCCCTGGCCGCAAACGCTTCGGCCATCGCCATCGCGGCATAGGGCGAGACATAGACCAGGCCGGGCGCATCCTCGTCGCCCGCGGCCATGATGACGGTGCGCTCCATCATGCCGCCCTCGCGGATCGCGCCGATGACCTTGGCGACGGCATCGCCCCTTTGCCCGATCGCGCAATAGATGCAATGCACCCCGGTCGTGCGCTGGTTGAGGATCGCATCCACCGCGATCGAGGTCTTGCCGGTCTGCCGGTCGCCGATGATCAGTTCCCGCTGGCCCATGCCGACGGGCACCGCCGCGTCCACCGCCTTCAGTCCGGTAGCGAGCGGCCGCGACACCGCCCGCCGCTCAAGAATCCCCGTCGCCGGCCATTCAATGGGGCGGTGATGGTTCGTCTCGACCGCCCCCTGTCCGTCCCGCGGCCGGCCGATCGGATCCACGACCCGCCCCAGAAGCGGTGCCCCGACCGGCACGCTTACCACCTGGCGGGTGCGTCGCACTGTCTCTCCCGGCGTCAGGCGTTCCGTGGGACCGAGCAGAACGACGCCCAGCCGGCCCGGCTCCAGATCAAACACGATGCCCTTTACGCCGGAGGCGAATTCCAGCACTTCATCGGCCAGCGCCGAGCCAAGACCGGTGACGATGGCGACGCCGTCGGCGGCTTCCTCCAGACGCCCCATCTCGCTGACGCGCGGAGGCGGCGCCGGCGCCTCCAGAAGTTTGCGCAGCAACGCGCCCGCGCCGGTTTCGCCAACGCCGTCATCCGTCATCGCGCGCGCTCCCGGCCGGCAGGTCGTCCATGGCCTGACCCAGCATCGCCTCAAGGTCTGCGAGATAGTCGTCGATCGTCCAGTCCACCTCGGCGCTTCCCAGTTTCAGGCCGAGCCCCGGCGACCGCGTCTGATCGGTCTCGAAACTGAGCTGCGCGCTTGGCGCAAGCGTCTTCAGCGCGTCGCGCAGGCCATCGCGCACATCTTCGGGCAAGGGATTGCGGGTCACCGCCACCGCGTGTTGGGGCTCGCCATGCAGCCTGTCGGCCACCTCGGGCAGGCGCGCAACGGCACGGGCCACGATGCGGCTCTCCAGCGTCTCGTCGGCTAGGTCCGTCAGCGCCTTTCGGGTCAGCGACAACAGCGCCTCGGCTCCGGTTTTCTGCAGCTCGGTCCGGTAGGCGCGCGCATCCTCGGCGCGTTGCGCGGCCCGTTCCGCCTGTTCGCGGTCGATTTTCCGGCGGGCCTCGGCCAGCATTTCGCGGCGCTCCTTCTCGGCCTCCTGCCGGGCGGCTTCCAGCGTTTCGGCGCGGCTGGCTTGCAACGCCTCGATCCGCGCCTCATACTCGGCCTTCTGCTTCTCGGCCGCCGCCTCGACCCGGGCGGCTTCGCCCATGCGCGTGGAGATTTCCCGCTCGCGCGCGTCAATACCGTCGAGAATGGGCCGGTACAGGAACCGCTTCAGCAGCCAGACCAGAACCAGGAAATTGCCGATCTGCGCGCCGACCGTTATCCAGTCGATCGACATGGCGTCAGCTCCCGGCCCCTTGCGCCGCCGCCTCCAGCGCCGCGTTCCAGAACGGGTTGGCGAACAGCAGGATCATGGCGACGACAAAACAATAGATGGCCGTCGATTCGATCATCGCGAGGCTGACGAACAGCGTGCGCGACAGGGTCGAGGCCGCATCCGGCTGCTGCGCGATGGCGCTGAGCGCTGTCGAGGCGGCGCGTCCCTCGCCGAGGGCCGGACCGAGCGCGCCGAACGATACCGTCAGCCCGGCGGTCAGGATCGAGATGAAGGCGATGATGGAGAGGTCAGTCATGGGGCATGTCCTTTTTGTCGTCGGCGGCATCGGAAACGGCGGTGGCCGAGGAAATATAGACGGTCGCCAGAACGGCGAAGATGTAAGCTTGGATAACGCCCGTCAGCAGGCCCAGCATGTCCATGACCACCGGAAAGAAGAACGGCGCGATGGACAAGAGGATGGCGGCGATGACGGCGCCGCTCATGATGTTGCCGTACAGGCGGATGGCGAGCGAAACGCCGCGTGATGCCTCGCTGACGATATTGAACGGCAGCATGATGATCGAGGGCTCGGCATAGGTCTTCAGGTAGCCGCCCAACCCTCGGCTGCCGATACCGAAGACCGGCACCGCCACCAGCACGGAGAGCGCCAGCGCCACCGTGGTCGAAAGCGACGCGGTCGGCGTATCGAAACCGGGCACCACCATGAGAAGGTTCGCGGTCACGATGAACAGGAACAGCGTGCCGACGAAATAGAGGATGCGCGGATCGCGCCGCTGGGTCACCTCGGCGATCTGACCGACAATCAAGCTGACGATGACTTCGAGCGCGGTGCGCCAGCGGCTCGGCGGAACATCCGGGCGCAGCCGGCGCGTGACCAGGGCCGACACCCCGACAAGCAGCGCCATGATGATCCACGTATTGACGATCGTGGCGTTGATGGCGATGCCGAGAATGGTGAAGACGGTGGTATCGTCGGGCGTCAGTTGCATCTCGGAGCCTCGCCCGATCGCACGACGGCCACGATGATCGTCCGCGTGAGGAGAAAGCCGTAAGCGAAAGCCGCGATCGCCTGTAGGCCCAGCCCCGCGACCCACCAGCCAAGCCCGAGCAACGCCGCCATGCGCAGCGCGGCGCTGAGAAACAGCACCAGTGCCGGGCTCTGCCGGCGCAGGGCAAACCGGATGCCGAGCGCCAGGCCGCCGAGAAACAGGGCAGCCGCCACGGCGCCGGCCAGAAAGCCCGGCGCAACCAGTGTCCAGTCAAGTGCGATCATCGTCATTTCCTTCCTTCAAGACCCAGCCCCAGGCAATGAACACGCCAATGACAACGCCGCCGAGCAGCAGCGCCAGCGTCCACGAAAACCCCTGCGGCGCGACGCGATCCAGCCAGAGGCCCAGAAGCGCGCCGCCCACCGTCGGCACGGCAACCGACCAGCCGATCATGCCGAAGGTGCCAAAACCCCTGAGCGGGCTCGGGCCTGGCTTGTCGCGTGCGTTCTTCATCCGGCCGGCGCGGCGGCCGATTTCGCTGGCGGCGCGGTCGTCCTCATCGTTCATGGCTGCATCTTCCTCAGGCTTGCGAAGCGGCGCACCATCTCGGCCTCGAGCCGCGACAGGGCGGTGCGCGCCACGCGCTCCTCGTCCTCGATTTCGGCGAAGCTGCGGACCACGCGCGCGCGCAGGCTCTCCAGATCGTCGCTCTCAATCCCGCGGCGCACCGCAACGTCGACGGCATGCCCCTTCTTGACCAGAAGCCCTTCGTCGATGCCGAAGAACCGTTCCCGCCCGTCCGGCTCGCTCAGCAGGAGAACCGAGGGCACCAGGGCCGTGACGAAATCCACATGGTTGGGCAGAATGCCGAAGCCGCCATCCTCCGCCTCGGCCCTGAGGCGTGTGGCCGCGCCCTCGAACAGCACGGCGGAGGGCAGGCGCAGATGAACCTGCATTTGCGAGGCCGTGCTCATGCCGCCGCCTCCCCGAGCTCTTTCAGGCTGCCGATCATGTAATAATCGCTTTCCGGGCGGTCGAAACTGGTTTCCGACAGGATCGCCTCGCAGCCCTCCAGCGTCTCGTCGATGGAAACGAGCCTGCCCGTGGTGCCGGCCGAAGCGCCGACGGTGAAGAAGGGCTGGGTGAGGAAGCGCTCCAGCCGCCGGGCCCGAGCGACGACGGCGCGGTCATGCGCCGACAGTTCCTCAATGCCGAGCATGGCGATGATGTCGCGCAGATCCTCGTATTCGGCGAGCGTCCGGCGCACCGCGCGGGCGACATCATAATGGCGCTGCCCCACCACGTTGGGCGTCAGCATGACCGAGGTCGAGGCCAGCGGATCGACCGCCGGATAAAGCCCCTCGCTCGCGCGCTTGCGCGACAGCACAACCGAAGCGGAAAGATGCGAAAAGATGTGCGCGGCGGCCGGATCGGTGAAATCATCTGCCGGAACATAGACCGCCTGGATCGATGTGATCGCGCCCTTGCGGGTCGAGGAAATCCGCTCCTCCAGCTCCGCCAGTTCCGTCGCCAGCGTCGGCTGATAGCCCACCCGGCTCGGCATCCGACCGAGGAGCCCGGAGAGTTCAGAGCCCGCCTGCACGAAGCGGAAGATATTGTCGATCAGCACCAGCACATCCTGCCCGCGCGTATCGCGGAAATACTCGGCCATCGTCAGCGCCGATTTTCCGACGAGATAGCGCACGCCCGGAGCCTCGTTCATCTGGCCGAACAGCATCACCATCTTGTCGCGCACGCCCGCCTCGCCCATCTCGCGCCACAGCTCCTCCGCCTCGCGCGAGCGTTCGCCGATGCCGCAGAACAGGCTGACGCCGTGGTGATGCTCGACCGTGTTGTGGATGAGCTCGCTCAGAAGAACCGTCTTGCCCACGCCCGCCCCGCCGAAAAGCCCGGTCTTGCCGCCGCGCTCGATGGGAGACAGCAGGTCGATCGCCTTGATGCCGGTCTCGAGCACCTCGGCGCGCAGCACCCTGTCCGCCAGATGCGGCGGCGCGGCGTGAATGGAACGGCGGTCCTCGGCCTCCGGCGCGGGCCGCCCGTCGAGCGGCCTGCCGAACATGTCGAGCATCCGCCCCAGCACCGCCTCGCCCACCGGAACGGCGATGCCGCCGCCCGTGTCGGCAACCTCGGCGCCGAGCGCCAGGCCGCCAACGACGCCGAGCGCAATACAGCGCACGGTGCGCTCGCCGACCATGGAGGCGACCTCCATCGGAATATCGCCGGCCATGAGAAGGCTGTTGATGGCGGGAACCCGGTCCGCGAACGCCACGTCGACGATCCCGCCCCGGATCGCCACGACGGTCCCGCGGGCTTCTCCGGCATCCGGGACACCTTCATCCGGCTTTACATCCTGCATAGGCGACCTCCCGGGCGGCGTTCGGTCATCACGTTGCGGCCATGCCTCCGTCCACCGGATATTGCGCGCCGGTGATGAAAGCGGACTCGTCGGATGCGAGGAACAGCACCAGATTGGCGATATCCGCGCTTTCGCCATAACGGCCCAAAGGAATGGTGGAGGCAAGCTGATTCTTGACCTCGTCGCCGTGGCCGGGGCTGAACCCGTCTTCGAGCGAGCGCATCATCCGCGTGTTGACCGGCGAGGGATGGACGGAATTCACCCGCACATTGGCCACCGCCGCCTCGACCGCGGCCGCGCGCGTCAGGCCGACCACCGCGTGTTTCGAGGTGATGTAGGGGGCGACATTGGGGCTGCCCTTCAGCCCGGCAATCGACGACATGTTGATGATGCTGCCGGATTTCTGTTTCACCATCACCGGCAGAACATGTTGCAGGCCCAAGAAGGGGCCGCGCACATTGACGGCCATCACCCGGTCGAAATCCTCGATCTTCTGCTCGGTCAGCGGGGCGACCTTGCCCTCGATGCCGGCATTGTTGAAGAAGATGTCGATCCGGCCGAACCGCTCCACGGTTTCACGGACATAGCGCGCGGCGTCTTCCGGCGAGGACACATCGGCCGCTACCGTCAGAATATCAGACGAGCCAAGACTTTCGGCCGCCTTCTTCAGATCCTCTTCGCGCAGATCGACCAGCGCCACGCGCGCGCCCTCCTTCAGGAAAAGACGGGCGGTCTCAAGCCCGATCCCGGCAGCGCCACCGGTAATGAGCGCGATCTTATCCTTCAAGCGAGGCATGGTCTTTCCTTCCTTATCTTCCATCTCCGACAATGCGGGTGCCGGCGCGTTTCTCCAGTATGGCGGTGGCCTGGTCGAGCCGGCCGATCCCGACCAGTCCGCCATGGCTTGCGAATTCCGCCGCGGCCCTGATCTTCGGTCCCATCGACCCGGCCGGCAAATCGAGTTCACGGGCCTCCTCGGGCGCAAGTTCCGCAATCGCCGCCTCATCCGGGGTGCCGAAACCGCGATAGACCGCGTCCACATCGGTCAAAAGCAGCAGGGCATCGGCCCCGAGCTGTTGCGCCAGAAGGGCGCTGGCCGCATCCTTGTCGATCACCGCCTCAATGCCAGTCATGCTGCCGTCGGGCAGGCGCAGCACTGGAATGCCGCCGCCGCCGGTGCAGATCACGATCACGCCCTGATCCAGCAGAAGCCGCAGCACCCGGATATCCGGGATCTCCTGCGGCACTGGCGAAGGCACCACCCGCCGCCACTTGTCGCCATCCTGCGCAATGGTCCAGCCGGCCGCCTTGGCGCGCGCCTCGGCCTCTTCGCGCGCATAGACCGGCCCAATGAATTTGGTCGGCTTGCCGAAGGCCGGGTCACGCCCGTCCACGATGACCTGCGTCAGCAGCGTGGCCACCGGCTTTGCATGATCGAGCGCGTTTTCGAGCTCCTGCTCGATCATGTAGCCGATCATGCCGCCGGTCTCGGCCCCGAGCACATCCAGCGGATAGGCCTCGTCCGGCTTGTAGGCAGCACCTTGCAGCGCCAGCAGCCCCACCTGCGGGCCGTTGCCGTGGGTGACCACGAGCCGGTGCCCCGCCTTGACGATGCCGGCCAGCGCATGCGCGGCCTCGCGGACATTGGCGCGCTGATTTTCCGCCGTCAGCGGCTCGCCCCGTTTCAGGAGCGCATTGCCGCCCAGGGCTGCCACGACAAGCATGGTCAACCTCCCAGCGTGGCGACCAAAACCGCCTTGATGGTGTGCATCCGGTTTTCCGCCTGATCGAACACGATCGAGGCAGGGCTTTCGAACACCTCTTCGGTCACCTCCATCGCATCAAGGCCGAACTGCTCCTGTATCTCCTTGCCGACGCTGGTATCGGTATTGTGGAAGGCGGGCAGGCAGTGCATGAATTTCGTGCGCGGATTGCCGGTCTTTGCCATGACCTCCGTTGTAACCTGATAAGGCTTCAGAAGGTCGATGCGCTCGGCCCATTTCTCCTTGGCTTCGCCCATGGAGACCCAGACATCGGTGTAGAGGAAATCCGCGCCCTTGACGGCTTCGTCGACATTCTCCGTCAGCATAATCCGCGCGCCGGTCGCCGCCGCGATCTCTTCGGCCTCCTTGCGGATCTCCGCAGTCGGCCACAGGCTTTCCGGCGCGCAAAGCCGCACGTCCATGCCCATCTTTGCCCCGCCGATCAGCAGGCTGTCGCCCATATTGTTGCCGGCGTCGCCCAAGAAGCAGTAGGCGATCTCGCGCAGAGGCTTGTCGCTGTGTTCCTGCATGGTCAGGAAATCAGCGAGAATCTGGGTGGGGTGGAACTCGTCCGTCAGCCCGTTATAGACCGGCACGCCAGACCATTCGGCAAGCGTCTGCACCACCGCCTGCCCGAAGCCGCGATACTCGATCGCATCATAGACCCGGCCGAGCACCCTTGCGGTGTCCTTGACGGTTTCCTTGTGGCCCATGTGGTTGCCCGAGGGGCCCAGATAGGTGACCGTCGCGCCCTGATCATGGGCCGCCACCTCGAAGCCGACGCGGGTGCGGGTGCTGTCCTTCTCGAAGATCAGCGCGATTTCCTTGCCCTTCAGCGTCGGCACCTCGGTGCCAGCATATTTCGCGGTCTTCAGATCGGCCGCAAGTTTGAGAAGGAAGGCGATTTCCTGCGGCGTAAAGTCGCGCAGGGTCAGGAAATTGCGGTTCTTCAGATTGTAAGCCATGGCTGTATTCTCCTCAGGCCGGATCGCGCATGGTCGGGCAGGACATGCAGCGGCTGCCGCCGCGCCCGCGCCCGAGTTCCGCGCCGGGCAGCTCGATCACCTCGATGCCTTCGGCGCGCAGCGCCGCATTGGTGTCGTCGTTGCGGTCATAGCCCATGACCACGCCGGGACGCAGCGCCAGCACGTTGTTGCCGTCGTTCCACTGCTCCCGCGACTGCTCGAACGGATCGCTACCGCCGGTGGGAATGACCTTCAACTGCTTGAAGCCCATCGCATCGGCCACGACCTCGAACAGCGGGCGGGTATCGTGGCGCATGTCGATCGGCTTGCCGCCCTCGCCGGGATGCAGATCGTAGCAGGTCATTTCCTCCGCAACTTCCTTGAAGCTGGTCACGACATCGCCGCCGCAGAAGGTGAAGACCGTGTCGAGATGCATGGCGGAGCGTTCCTTCGGCATCTGGCAGGCGATCACCCGCTCGGCGCGGCCCTGGCTGAACAGCGCCTCGGCCAGAAGCCCCACGGCCTGCGGCGAGGTACGCTCGCCCATGCCGACCAGAACCAGGCCGTTGCCGACCGGCATCTGGTCGCCGCCTTCAAGCGTGGCAAGCCCGTGATCGGCCAGCGGGTCGCCCCAGATCACCTCGACCTTGCCCGCGAATTTCGGGTGGAACCGGTAGATCGCAGCGGTCAGCAGGGTTTCCGGGCGGCGTGCCTGCCAGTACATCGGGTTCAGCGTGACGCCGCCATAGAGCCAGGCCGAATTGTCGCGGGTGAACAGGAAATTCGGCAGCGGCGGCAGGATGAAGCCGTGATAGCCGAGATAGCTGCCGAACATGCCATCGGCGGCAAACGGCAGATCGGCGACCGTCAGCCCGCCGATCAGATATTCGGCAAGCTTGGCGCCCTCAAGCGTGTCCATCCAGCCCCGCAATTCCTTCTGCATGCCGATGCCGACATGCTGGGCCGAAATGCGGTTGTCGAGAACCCATTTGCGCGCCTCGGGATTGTCCAGAACCTCGGCCAGCATCGCGCCGGTTTCCAGCACCTCGACGCCTTCGTTGCGCATCGCCTCTGCAAAGGCGTCGTGATCCTTCTGTGCCTGCTTGACCCAAAACACGTCGTCGAAAAGCAGTTGCTCGCAATTGTCGGGCGTAAGCCGCCGGTGCGCGAGGCCAGGCCGGCAGATGATGACCTGCCGCAACCTGCCGCTTTCGGAATGGACCCCGAGTTGATGGTTGGTCATAACGGACCTCTCTTTCACAGTAATGCGCCGATACTCAGCACGACCGAGATGAAGATCAGAAGGATCAGCATCAGCGGCCAGATGAAGACGATCCAGCGGTCATAGGACACGCGCCCGATGGCGAGCCCGCCGATGACCACAGCGAAGGTCGGATTGATCAGATTTACCAGTCCGTTGGCGGACTGATAGGCCGTGACCACAAGGTCGCGGCCGACGCCGGCGAAGTCGGAAAGCGGTGCCAGAATGGGCATCGACAGCACGGCCAGCCCCGACGAGGACGGCACGAAGAAGCTCATGCCGAGCTCGATCCAGAACATCACATTGATGAAGGCCAGCTCGCCAAGCCCGCCGAGCGTCTGTTCGGCGCCGTGCAGGATCGTGTCGGCGATCAGCCCGTTTTCCATGATGACGACGATGCCGCGCGCCAGCCCGACCACAAGCGCTACGCCCAGAAGATCACGCGCGCCGTCGACGAAACTGCCGGTCAGCTGCTTTTCGCCCTGCCGCGAGATCAGTCCGATGACGATGGCCGAGCCGAGGAACAGCGCGCTCATCCGCGCCATCCACCAGCCTTGGCTGGAAACACCCCAGATCATGACCACGAAGGTGGCGGCAAAAATCAACAGAACAACCTTCTGAGTGCCGCTCAGCTTCGCCTCGGTCTCTTCGCCGAATTTGTCCTGAAGAAAGATCTTTTTATGGGCCTCGGCCTGTTTCGCGACGACCGAGCGTGACGGATCGGTCCTGACCCGATGGGCATAGCGCATGACATAGGCCGCGCAGATCACCAGACCGCCCAGGAGGAGCACCAGCCGCAGGATCAACCCGTCGGTGAAGGGAATGCTTGCCGCATTGGAGGCAATCACGGTGGCGAAGGGGTTGATCGTCGATCCGAGCACGCCGATGCCCGCGCCGATCAGGATGATCGCGACGCCCGTCACGGCGTCGTAGCCCGCAGCGATCATGACCGGGATCAGGATGGCATAGAAGGCCAGCGTCTCTTCAGCCATGCCATAGGTGGTGCCGCCCAGCGCGAAAAGCCCCATCATGATCGGAATGATCCATATCTGGTGCCCCTTCATGTCGAACATCGCCGCCTTGATCCCCTTGTCTATCGCGCCGGTGGCATTCACCACGCCGAGGAAGCCGCCGAGAAACAGGACGAACAGCGCCACGTCGATGGCGTTTGCCGCATAGCTGTCGGGATTGTAGAACCCGGCAATCGGCGCCAGCATCACGTCGACGAAGCCCTGCGGGTTCGGATCGACCTCATGGAAGGTGCCGGCGACGGCGATTTCGCGCCCGACCTCCTCATTCATCACCCGGTCATACTGACCGGCCGGAATGATCCAGGTCAGCGCGGCGACCAGTACGATCAGAGCAAAAAGAATGGTGTAGGCCGTCGGAAATCTGGATGAAAGCTCTGGCGCCGGCTCGGTCTGCGGCTTGGTTTGGTCGATCATTGCGGTCCTCCGACTGAAAATATCGCCCCCGGCTTGCGCTCTGAAGGGTCCTTTAAAGATCGACCTGAACCGATTTCCCACGGCAGCGCATTGATCGAGGTTAACGCGACGCAAACATGCCGCCCTCAACCTGTGTCGAGACGTCGCCCGCTCTTGGGGAAACCAGGCCGGATGCCTTTCTGTAATCCGCCAAACCTGTTGGCTAGCCTGGCCCGTTGCGGCTATGGTGAGCGTGCGTGATGTCCCTCAGGGTGATCCGACAGGGAATTTCTCGTGAGGGAGTCGAATGGACATCTGGCTCACCGGCAGAGCAGTTCGGTCGCGTTTTTTTTCAGATTGCGTGCAGGCGTGGCTTTCGTTTTGCTCGTTCTGACATTGGCCGGAACCTCCGCCGTGTGGAAAGTGGTCACGGATCGCTCCCGCGGCTACGTTCAGCGCCAGGCCGCCGAAACACTGGCCGTTCAGGCGTAAGTCCTCAACGGCGTGCTGGAAAAATACCGGCTGATTCCGCCCCTTCTTGCCCGGCAGGATGAAGTGGCGTTGCTGTTTGCAAGCCTCGCCTCCGAGGACTCCATTCAGAAAAGGGCGCGTTCGCTGGCGGAAGAAGTCGCCGGTCTTTCCGGCGCGCGAGATATGGCGTTCTTTACGTCTGACGGCAAGTTGCTTGCCGCGGCGCGGGATATCTCCGGGGACAAGCCGGCCGCGCGGAACTCTTAAGGGCGGCGAACGAAAATCGGCTCGGCCGCACCATTGCCCTCGTCAACGGGAAAAGCCGCGTTTACGCCTCCGGGACGGGTGTCCGCCGGAACGGGCAGTTGCGAGGCGTGGTCGCCGTCTATGGCGGGTTCGATGCGGTGGAGCGCGCCTGGGCGCTTTCTGCCGATCCGATTTTCGTCACCGACAGCAATGGCATCGTGTTCCTTTCCAACCGCGAAGACTGGCTGTTGAAGCCAGTCTCCGAGATCGACGCCCGGTTCGGCACGGGCGGCCCACACCACGCATATCGATGTCATGCGTGACCTGCCGCTGAAGGGCTGGCAGTTGCATGTCCTGGGCAATCGCAGCCGTATCGTTTCCGCGCGACCGGACAAAAGAGCTCAGCCTGGAAAACCGCAGCCTGTCGCACGAGATCGATGATCGGATCGAGGCCGAACGGGAACTGAAGCGGGTTCAGCGCGAACTAATCCAGACGGCGAAACTGGCCGGTGTCGGGCAAATGGAGGCAACGCTTGCCCACGAGATCAATCAGCTGCTGGCCGCGATCGAGACCTATGCCGCCAATACAACACGCGCGCTTGCGCTCGGCAGGCAGGAGATCGCGGACAGCAATCTCCGCCGCATCACCGCCATGGTCGCGCGCATTTCCGAGCTTTGGGGAACCCTGCTGGCGTTTTCAAGAAAGCCGGGCACAAGGACGGAAGCCGTGCGGGTGAAGGCGGCGCTCAACGAAGCGCTGATCCTCATCCGGGCCAAGGCGGATCGCACAGCCTGATCAGGCACTTTACTCTCTCGCCCTCGGATAGACTTGAGATTGAGGTCCGCCGACGTCCGCACAATCGCCTTGGTTTTGCCGTGCAGCTTTAGCTTTGCCTGATGCGTCATCCTGGAAGAGCTCTCAACCTCCCTGAGGGCGAAACTGGCGGCGTCGGTCAATCCGACGCCGCCGTATTTTGG
>NZ_JBAKFQ010000043.1:0-22910 GCF_053484255.1 Martelella sp. FLE1502 | reverse complement strand
TGGAACTACTTCAAATCAACAGCATGCGTTGCAGACTAATCGCCCGATGCTCTAAAATCTTCTAGCTTCCGGCCACGGGCGCCCATAGCACGTCTTCGATACGACGGGCGCCGGTGGCAAGCATCGCCAGCCTGTCGAAGCCGAGCGCGATGCCGCTTGCCGGCGGCATGATCCTGAGGGCATCGAGAAAATCCTCGTCGATCGGATAGGTCTCGCCGTAGATGCGTTGTTTTTCGGCCATGTCGGCGACAAAGCGCCGGCGCTGCTCGTCGGCATCGGTCAGTTCGCCAAAGCCGTTGGCAAGCTCAACGCCGCAGACATAAAGCTCGAAGCGTTCGCTGACTCGCGGATCGGCTTCGCTCTTGCGCGCAAGGGCCGCCTCACAGGCGGGATAGGCATCGAGCACCGTCGCTGCGCCATGGCCAAGTTCCGGCTCCACCTTTTCCACCAGCACCCGCGAGAATATGTCCGACCAGCTATCGTCCGGGCCATAGCGAAGCCCCGCCTTGTCCATGCGGGCGGCCAGAGCATCCCGGTCCCCTTCCCCGTCATCGCCGATCGTCGCCAGAAGATCGATCCCGGCATAACGTTCAAAGGCCTCGGCAACGCTTAGCTGCTGGATGGCAGCGAACGGGTCGCAGGCACTGCCGCGCCACGAAAACGTCGTCGCCCCCGCCGCCTTCGCCGCCAGCGCCAGCAGCGCCTGGCAATCCTCAAACAATCGCTCATAGGGCGCATGGGCGCGATACCATTCCACCATCGTGAATTCGGGATGGTGCAGCGGCCCGCGCTCGCGATTGCGATAGACGCGGGCAAAGCACACCAGCCGCTCCTCGCCCGCCGCCAGCAGCTTCTTCGCGGTGAATTCGGGCGATGTGTGGAGATACATCTGCTGTCCAGCGCCGTCATTGCCGATCATGTCGGCGGCGAAGGCGTGAAGATGGGTCTCGTTGCCGGGCGAGACCTGCAGCGCCGGCACGTCGGCCTCGATGAAATCCTCGGCGGCAAACCAGGCGCGCATCGTCGCTATCATCCGGTTGCGGGCGAGAAGCGCCGGCCGGCGGTCCGCGTGGCGGTCGGGCCGCCACCACGCTCCATCGTCCGCATCTCTTCTGTCAGTCGGCTTGTTCATATCGGTTTCCGAAGCCTCACAGGCGGTTTGCCGCGTTTGGCACTGGCATTAACGTGCAATTTGCGTTAGTCCCGCTCTCACAATTCAGTAAGGATTGCGGCCAGAGGCCGCGCTTTGAAAGCAAGGAAGTTTCATGGTCAAGGTCATCGCCTCGTCGCTGCGCAAGGGTAATGTCGTCGATGTCGACGGCAAGCTCTATGTCGTGCTTACCGCCCAGAATTTTCACCCCGGCAAGGGCACGCCCGTTACCCAGGTGGACATGCGCCGGATCGCCGACGGCGTCAAGGTTTCGGAGCGCTGGAAGACGACGGAACAGGTCGAGCGCGCCTTCGTCGAGGACAATGACCACACCTTCCTCTACGCCGACGGCGAAGGCTATCACTTCATGAACCCGGAGACCTACGACCAGCTCACCATGAGCGCGGACGATGTCGGCGACGCTGCCGCCTATCTCTCCGAAGGCATGACGGTAATCCTGTCGATCCACGAAGGCATCGCGATCGCCCTCGAACTGCCGCGCCAGGTGACGCTCGAAATCACCGAGACCGAGCCGGTGGTCAAGGGCCAGACCGCCTCGTCGTCCTATAAGCCGGCCATGCTTTCCAACGGCCTGCGCACCATGGTGCCCCCCCATATCGACGCCGGCACCCGCGTCGTCATCCTCACCGAGGACGGCTCCTACGTGGAACGCGCCAAGGACTGAGCGGCATTCGGTCCGCAAACCTTCCGGCAAACAATCTCTCCACTTGAGGGAGAGATGCCCCGAAAGGGGCAGAGAGGGGTGAATCCCTTCGAAGAGTCAGGAGTTTACGGCTTTCGAACCTGCCGTTAAAGGGCCATCGCACTCGACGGCGGGTTCAGCGCATCCGCGAAAAACTCATCGCGATATGGGCGCGGCGGAGATGGCAGAGGGCGTCGATCTGGCCGGCCTCGACCGCGGCGAGGATTTCGGCGGTCTCCCGGCAATAGATCTCCGCCTCGTTTTCGAGATCCGCCGCCGAGGCGGTGATCGCCTGCAGCCAGATGCGGGCGGTGCGGAAATAGAGGCGTTCACCGGTGTCCCTGAGCGGCTGGTTCAGCGAAAGTTGGTTGAGCGCCAGAAACATGTCGCGGTCGAGCGCTGCAAAATCGCGCGGCGCGGGGGCGTTCCTGAGCGAAACAGCGCGCTCGTGAAGTGCGCGAAAATCCGCCACGATCTCCTCCGTGACCGGTGCGGGGTCAAGATGCGCCATCAGCACGACAAGCTCCATCCTGAGGCGGTAGACCTGCGCCAGTTCATCGAGGTCGACATCCGTCACGATGGTGCCGACGCCGTGGACGGAGAGCAGCAGGCCCTCATCTTCCAGCCCAGCCAGCACGCGCCGGAGGGGCGTGCGCGACACGCCGAATTCGGCCGCGAGTGCTGCTTCAGAGAGTTTTTCGCCCGGCGGATAGTCGAGCATCATGATCCGCTCGCGGATGATGTCGTGGATCTGGGCGAGCCGGTCGCGACCGGTCATTTCGCCTGTCGTCATCGCCACGCGCTTCCGAGCCGGTCGAGCATGGCGAGGCATTGGCCAAGCTGATCCGCGCTCAAGAACTCGTCCGGCTTGTGGGCCTGGTCGATGGAGCCCGGCCCGCAGACAACGGCGTCCATGCCGATTTCCTGAAAGAAGCCGGCCTCGGTGCCGAAGGGCACGACGTCGGCGCTGTCCGAGCCGGTGAGCCGGAAGGCAAGGTCGCGCGCGGCGTTGTCGTTTCTCGGAAACAGCGCCGCCGCCTCGCCGATCACCTTCGTCTCGATATCGGCTTCGGGCGCGACGGCGCGCATGGCGGGCAAGAGGTCGCGGGCGCAATAGGTGGCAATGTCGTCTTTCACCAGCGACAGATCCTCGGCGATCACAGGCCGGGTTTCCCAGCGTAGCACCGCGCGCGGCGCAATGACATTGTGCGACAACCCGCCCTCCAGCGCGCCGACATTCAGCGTCGCATAGGGCGGCTGGTAGCGCGAGCCCTCCGGCACGCGTGCCATCAGCCGCTCGCGCAGTTCCATCAGCCGTGCGATGTAGCGGGCGGCATATTCGACCGCGTTGATGCCCAGCTCGGGCGCCGAGGAATGGCCGGAGCGGCCGGTGAAGGTGACGGTGTATTCGCAGCAGCCCTTGTGGCCCTCGATCACCCGCATCATGGTCGGCTCGCCGACGATCGCGAGCGCGGGACGGACTTCGCGCTCCGACAGCCATTCCGTCAGCGCCCGCGCGCCGATGCAGCCGACCTCCTCGTCATGGGTGAAGGCGAAGTGGATCGGCTTGCGTTCGGCGAATTCGGCCAGCGTCTCCCGCTTGGCAAGGCATGCGGCAATGAAGCCCTTCATGTCGCAGGTGCCGCGGCCGAAGAACTTGCCGTCGCGCTCTGCAAGCGTGAACGGGTCGTTGGTCCAGAGCTGGTCGTCCACGGGCACGACATCGCTGTGGCCCGACAGCATCAGCCCGCCGGGGCGGTCGTCGCCGAGCGTTGCGAACAGGTTGGCCTTGGTCCCGGTGGCATCGGTGAGGATTTCCACCCGCGCACCGCAATCCGACAGCCGCTCGGCGATGTAGGCGATCAGCGGCAGATTGCTTTCCGATGAAACCGAGGGAAAGGCGACAAGGTCTGCGAGAATATCGCGTGCGGCAGTCAGATCGCTCAACGGTCAATCCTTCACGAACAGTTTGCGCTCGACGCTGCAGAGGGCCTCCGCAGGTCCGTTCTCGGTGATCAGGATGGTCTCGGTAATTTCCAGTCCCCAGTCATCCATCCACAGGCCCGGCATGAAATGCAGCGTCATGCCCGGCTTCAGCAGGGTTTCGTCGATGGTGCGGATGCTGACGGTGTGCTCGCCCCAGTCCGGCGGATAGGCGAGGCCCGTTGCATAGCCGCAGCGGTTCGGCCGCTCGATGCCGACCTTCCAGAGTTCCTTTTCAAGCGCCGCGGCGATATCGCCCGCCCGGTTGCCGGCCCGCGCCGCCTCGATGCCGGCATTCAGCCCGGCGACCAGCGCTTGCGCCGCGTCGGTCATGTATTGCGGCGGCTTGCCGAAGAACACGGTACGGCTGAGCGGCGCGTGGTAGCGGCGATAGCAGCCGGCCTGCTCGATGAAGGTGGCCTCGCCGGTTCTGAACTCGTCGCCGCTCCAGGTGAGATGCGGCGCGGAGGCATCGGGACCGGACGGCAGCAGCGGCATGATCGCCGGATAATCGCCCCAGATATCGTCGATGCCGGTGATCGCGGTCTTCATCAGCTCGCCGACGAAATGGTTCTTTTTCATGCCCGGCTCGGCGATCTCCATCGCATGACCCATCACCCGGTCGGAGATTTGCGCCGCCTTGCGCATGAAGGCGATTTCCTCCTCCGACTTCACCACGCGCTGCCAGTCGACGAGGCCCGAACCGTCCTTGATCGACGCGCCCGGAAGGCCCTTCACCAGCGCGGCGTGGCCGGCGGCGGAGTAGTAATAGGCGTTCATCTCCACGCCGATGCGGGCCTTGTCGAGGCCGAGACCCGCAAGCTTTTCAGCCAGATCGTCCATCGGATGGATGCCGTCCGCCTGGATATAGCGGTCGGCGTACCAGAGGATATGATCCTCATCGAGAAAGGCGGTGCGGCGTGCGCCATTCGCGTCCATCAGCCGGCCCCACCAATAGGGCATGCCCTCGCCGGTGACGATCACGGCCTGATCGACATAGAAGGACCAGCCGTCATAGCCGGTCAGCCAGTTCATGCCGGCGGGCGACGTCACCACCAGCGCATCCAGCCCATAGGCCTCCATCGCCTTGCGCGTCAGCGCCAGCCGGCGGTCATATTCCGATTTCGAAAAGGGCAGTTCCGTCGCCGCCATGGCTTTCCTCGTTTGTTGTGCACAACTGTTGGTGTGCGCACGTTTTCCCGCGTCTCTCAATTCACCGGCGCTGTCACCTTCCTCAACCTGCCAGGAGCGCTGATCTCCCCCCCTTGAGGGGAGATGCCCGGCAGGGCAGAGAGGGGTACAGCGACAGAGCCGAAGCTCTGCGTTTGTCGAGAGGGTTCACCCCTCTCTGTCGCTTTCGCGACATCTCCCCCTCAAGGGGGGAGATTGTTTTGTGCCAGCCTCCCTAAGGGCGTCATCCTCGGGCTTGACCCGAGGATCTAATCACCTTTCCCCGCGAGAGGAGGGCGTGGCGAGCTTGGCTCTCTCTCCTCCACTCCACCCGCCAACGCCGCTCGCGACACACGTGGTTGGATCCTCGGGTCAAGCCCGAGGATGACGCAGAATGGGAGGAGAGTGAGGCGTGCCTCTCAGCCTCAGAACGCTCCACTTTGCATTTTCTCTCAGTGTTGTATACAACACGTTTTCAACACGGCGCGCAAGCCCTTTCACAACACGAGGATACGATGCTTACCAACGACCAGCTCGACCGCTTCGACCGCGAGAATTTCTTCCATCCCTCGACCCATCTCGCCCAGCATGCGCGCGGCGAAAGCCCGAGCCGGATCGTGAAAACGGCCAAGGGCGTGTTCATCGAGGATCGCGATGGCAACAAGCTGCTGGATGGCTTTGGCGGGCTTTATTGCGTTAATGTCGGCTACGGGCAGGAAAGCATTGTCGAGGCGATTGCCGAGCAGGCGCGGGAGCTTGCCTATTACCACGCCTATGCCGGCCACGGCACGGAGGCCTCGATCAATCTGGCGAAAATGGTGATCGCTCGCGCGCCGGATCACATGTCGAAGGTCTATTTCGGGCTTTCCGGATCGGATGCCAATGAGACCAATATCAAGCTGGTCTGGTACTACAACAACATCCTTGGCCGGCCGGAAAAGAAGAAGATCATCTCACGCTGGCGCGGCTATCACGGCTCCGGGCTGATGACCGGGTCGCTCACCGGCCTTGCCGGCTTCCAGCGTAAGTTCGACCTGCCGCTGGAGCGGGTGTTCCACACTACCGCGCCCTATTACTACCGCCGCAAGGACCTTGCCATGAGCGAGGCCGATTTCGTTGCCCATTGCGTGGCCGAGCTGGAAATGCGGATCGAGCGCGAGGGCGCGGATACGATCGCGGCCTTCATCGGCGAGCCGGTGCTGGGCACCGGCGGCATCGTGCCGCCGCCGGAAGGTTACTGGAAGGCGATTTCGGCGGTGCTGGAAAAGCACGATATCCTGCTGATCGCCGATGAGGTGGTCACCGGCTTCGGTCGCCTCGGCTCGATGTTCGGCTCCGATCACTACGGCCTGAAACCTGACCTGATCACCATCGCCAAGGGGCTGACATCCGCTTATGCGCCGCTTTCCGGCACCATCGTTTCCGACAAGGTGTGGAAGGCGCTGGAACAGGGCACGGATGAAAACGGCCCGATCGGCCATGGCTGGACCTATTCCGCCCATCCGATCGGCGCTGCCGCGGGCGTTGCCAACCTGAAGCTGATCGATGAACTGGGTCTGGTGAAAAACGCCGCCGAGACCGGCGCTTACCTCCGCGCCGCCATGAAGGACGCGCTTGCCGATCATCCCCATGTCGGCGATATTCGCGGGGAGGGCATGCTGATGGCGGTCGAATTCGTCAAGGACCGCGAGAGCCGCACCTTCTACGATCCGTCGGAAAAGGTTGGCCCCAACCTTGCCGCCGCGCTGATTTCCGAAGGCGTCATCGCCCGCGCCATGCCGGAAGGCGATATTCTGGGCTATGCCCCGCCGCTCTGCCTGACGCGCGAGGAGGCCGACCAGATCGTGGCGGCGACGAAGAAGGCGGTGACGACGGTTCTGGGATAGAGACGAAAGGAGGCGCGATGCTGAAAGCGATCCATCATGTGCAGCTTGCCATGCCGGCAGGCGGTGAGGACAAGGCACGCGCCTTCTACCACGGGGTCCTGGGCATTCCTGAGGTCGAGAAGCCCGAAAACCTGAAACCGCGCGGCGGATGCTGGTTCGAGGCGGACGGGCTGCGTATCCATCTCGGCGTCGAGAAGGATTTTCGGCCCGCGCGCAAGGCCCATCCGGCGATCCTGGTGGACGATGTCGATGCGCTTGCCGCAAGGGTCGCGAAGGCCGGCTACGCGGTGAAGACCGACGAGCCGCTTGAGGGTTTCCAGCGCGCCTATGTCTATGATCCCTTCGGCAACCGCATCGAACTGATGCAGACCTTGGCCTGAGCTTTTCGGCCCGCGATCGTTGACATTTGGCTGAAAGGATGGTCATCGGTTGCGGCGAACAGAAGAGACCGTCCATCCATGCCGTCCACCAGCCTGCCGGATTGCGCCGGCGCTATCCTTCAAGCCTTTAAGGCGCGCGATACGGCGCTGACCGATATTCCGGTCATCCAGCCCGCTGCTCCGTTTCTGGATATGGCGGGCGAGGCGCTGCGCCGCCGCATCTTCATGACCGAGAGCGAGACCGGCGAAAGCCTGTGTCTTCGACCCGAATTCACCATTCCCGTATGCCGCCACCATATCGACAACAATGCCGGCACGCCGAAACGCTATGCCTATTGCGGCATGGTGTTCCGCCAGGCGCGCGATGACGGCGCTTCCGAATTCTTTCAGGCAGGCATCGAGGATCTCGGCAGCGCGGATTTCGCAAAGGCCGATGCCCGCGCCATCGCCGATGCGCTCGATGTCCTGCGCGATTGCCTGCCGGAGACGCCGGTTTCGGTCACGCTTGGCGACCAGAATCTTTTCGAGGCGGTTGTTGGCGCACTCGGCCTGCCGGGCGGCTGGCAAAAGCGGCTGATCCATGCCTTCGGCAATCAGAAGCGGCTGGAAACGCTGCTCGACGCTCTTGCCAGGCCGCAGCCGGTCGGCGGGCTCGACCGGCGCGTCGCCGGCTTTCTCGCCGATGGCGACGAGGCCGGGCTGATCGCCCATATCGACGAGACGATGCAGGCGACCGGCTATTCCACCAATGCCAGCCGCAGCCCGGAAGAGATCGCCCGACGGCTGAAGGAAAAGCTGGCGCTGTCGGTCACCAGCCTCGACGCCGAGGCGCTGGACGCGCTCACGAGTTTTCTGGCGCTCGACATCGGCCTCGATCAGGCCTCGGCGGCGCTCACCGGCTTCGCGCAAAAATTCGGCCTTGATATCGGTTCGGCGATTGCCGCCTTCGAAAACCGGATCGCGGCGATTGCAGCCAGCGGCGTTGTCGTCAGTGACATCACCTATCGCGCCGCCTTCGGGCGACCGCTCGATTATTACACCGGCCTCGTCTTCGAGATCACCGAAGCCGGCCCGCGCGCAGCTTTGCTTGCAGGCGGCGGGCGTTATGACCGGCTGCTGACGCTGCTTGGCGCAAGCGGGCATATTCCGGCGGTCGGGTTCTCGCTCTGGCTCGACCGGATCGAGCGTGCGGGCAGCAAAGCCGAGGATATCCGATGACCGTCACCATTGCTCTGCCCTCCAAGGGGCGCATCAAGGAAGGCGCGGAACAGGCGCTGAAGGCGGCGGGATTCACGGTCGCGACCAATGGCAACAGCCGCTCCTATCGCGGCCAGATCGAAGGGCGCGGCGATATCGAGATCGCCTTTCTCTCGGCCTCCGAGATCGCGCGCGAGGTCGGCAGCGGCGCCGTGGATTTCGGCGTGACCGGCGAGGATGTCGTGCGCGAGAATGTCGCCAATGCCGATGCCCGCGTCGAGATCGTCTCGCGCCTCGGCTTCGGCCAGGCCGATGTCGTGGTCGCGGTTCCGGAAATCTGGCTCGATGTCGATACCATGGCCGATCTCAACGATGTCGCCGCCGAATTCCGCAGCCGCCATGGCCGCAGGCTGGCGATCGCCACAAAATTCTGGCGGCTGACGCAGCAGTTCTTCACCGCCACCCACGGCATCCAGCTCTACCGCATCGTCGAAAGCCTCGGCGCCACCGAAGGCGCGCCGATGGCCGGCCAGGCCGACATCATCGTCGACATCACCTCCACCGGCTCGACGCTGAAGGCCAATCACCTGAAGATCCTGTCCGACGGGCTGATCCTGAGATCGGAAGCCTGTTTCATGCGCGCGAAGAAGAGCGAGCATGAGGAAGACCCGCTGATCGAAGAGATCGCTGCGGCGATGCGCGGGTGACGACAGACGCCGGCATATGACTTGGCGGCTTGCTTCCGGCACGCTCTCCCGCTGGGAGAGAAGATTGGGGGCATTGCGATAAGGCCATGCGCTATTGCCGTGCGCTGGCCGAAAGTTCCACAACGACCCCGACTGCGCCTGTAAAGCCTCGGCGCCCAAGAGCTTGTGGCGGAGTGGGCGCCGTTCGACCATGGCCAACGCGGAGCTCTCGCTGGACCCTGCACGGCCACTTATCGAGCCTCCCCCCGCAGCCCGCCTCAGTCGATCCTGCCGCCGTCAGTTGACGCCCGTCAGGCTTTTGGGTATTAATGTTATGTTATAACATTAAGTCGCTGAACGTAGTCTTTTCGTTTGGCATTCTCACGCATCGCAAGGACCTTTCCCCATGCTGCAAAACAACGACACCCGCCTGCCCGTCACCGTCCTTTCCGGCTTTCTCGGCGCAGGCAAGACGACGTTACTCAATCATATTCTCAACAATCGCGAAGGGCGGCGGGTCGCGGTGATCGTCAACGATATGAGCGAGGTGAATATCGATGCCGATCTGGTGCGCGAGGGCGGCGCCGATCTGTCGCGCACCGAGGAAACCATGGTCGAGATGACCAATGGCTGCATCTGTTGCACGCTGCGCGACGACCTGCTGACCGAGGTGCGGCGGTTGTCGGAGGAAAAGCGCTTCGACTATCTGCTGATCGAGGGAACCGGCATTGCCGAACCGCTGCCGGTAGCCGCGACATTTTCGTGGCGCGACGAGCGCGGCGAGAGCCTCTCCGATCTCGCCCGCCTCGACACCATGGTCACGGTGGTCGACGCGGTGAACCTGCTGCGCGAATATGGCGGCCACGAATTCCTGAAAAATCGCGGCGAGGTCGCCGGCGAAGGCGACGAGCGGACGCTGGTCGATCTGCATGTCGAGCAGATCGAATTCGCCGATGTCGTCGTCGTCAACAAGGCCTCGGACGTGAGCGCGGAAGAGCGCGAGAATGTCGTCAAGATTGTCCGCGCGCTGAACGCCGATGCAAAGATCATCGAGACGGATTTCAGCCGCGTCGATCTCGACGAACTGCTCGATACCCGCCTCTTCAGCGAGGACAAGGCCAGCCAGCACCCGCTCTGGGCCAAGGAGCTCTACGGCTTTGCCGACCACGTGCCGGAGACCGAGGAATACGGCATTTCCAGCTTCGTCTACCGGGCCCGCGCGCCGTTCGATCCGCTGAAATTCGATGCCTTCACGCGGATGAATTTTTCAGGCCTGATCCGCGCCAAGGGCCATTTCTGGCTGGCGACGCGGCCGGATTTCGCCGGTGAATTCTCGCTTGCCGGGGCGATCGTGCGCAGCGGTCCGCTGGGGCGCTGGTGGGCAGCCGTGCCCGAGAGCCGCTGGCCGGACGCGCCGGACCTGCGCCGGATGATCGAGGATTGCTGGGACGCGGTCTATGGCGATCGCCGGCAGGAAATCGTCTTCATCGGCGCGGGCATGGACAAGGATGCGATCCGCGAGGCCCTCGATGACTGCCTGATCGACACCGGGCCCACCTTCAACCAACGCGACTACGAATCGCTTACCGACCCCTTCCCGTCCTGGACGAGAGGCTGAACGGGACTACCCCCACAGCACCGGCTCGGCCGGGTGCATCACCGAGCCATCGAAGCGGATCGCGTTGGCGCGGTCCTGGGCAAGCAGCAGCGGCCCGTCGAGATCGACAAAGGCCGCACCTTCGGCGACCAGCATGGCCGGCGCCATGGCGAGCGAGGTGCCGAGCATGCAGCCGATCATGATCTGGAAGCCCATGGCCTCCGCTTCCTGTTTCAAAAGCAGCGCCTCGGTCAGCCCGCCGGTCTTGTCGATCTTGATGTTGATCGCGTCATATTTGCCCTTGAGGTCGGCAAGCGAGGGGCGCGCATGGCAGCTTTCATCGGCGCAGACCGGCAGCGGCCTGTCGATATGGCGCAGCGCCTCGTCATCGCCGGCCGGAAGCGGCTGTTCCACCAGCGCCACGCCGAGGCGCACGAGCGCGGGGGCCAGCGCCTGATAGGCCTCGACGCTCCAGCCTTCATTGGCATCGACGATGATCGTGGAATCGGGCGCGCCGGCGCGCACCGCCTCGATACGGCCAAGGTCGTCATCAGTCCCGAGCTTGACCTTCAACAGCGGCCGATGGGCGTTTTTGGCGGCCTGGGCGCGCATCTTCTCCGGTTCGCCGAGCGAGATGGTGTAGGCCGTGGTCAGCGGACCGGGCTTTTGCAGCCCCGCGCGTTGCCACACCGGTTTGCCGCTGCTCTTGGCTTCATAGTCCCAGAACGCGCAGTCTAGCGCGTTGCGCGCCGCGCCCGGTTTCATCCGGGTCTGCAAGGCTTCGCGATCGAGCCCGGCGCGGATCTCGGCTTCCAGCGACAGGATATCGGCAATCACGCCGTCAACCGTCTCGCCGTAGCGGGCATAGGGCACGGATTCGCCGCGCCCGGTATGCGCGCCATCGGTGAGCGTCACCGTCACCACCCGGATTTCGGTGCGCGAGCCGCGCGAGATCGTGAAGGAGCCCGCGACCGGAAACACATCCTCGCGGGCAGAGACGTAAAGTTCGCTCATAGCGCCGCCAGCGCATCGGCGAGGCGTTCGGCCCCGTGGCGGAACGGATCGACCGTCGGCAGGCCCATCCGTTCTTCGGTCTGCCGGCAATAGTCAAGCGCCTCTTCGTCCGACATGGCGGAGGTGTTGAGCGATATGCCGACCACCTTGCAGTCCGGATTGACGATCCTGGCCATCTGCAGCGCCAGATCCCGCACCGCCTCGAGGCTCGGGAGCTGATAGTCCGGCAGGCCGCGCATATGCGGGCGGTTGGGCTCGTGGCAGATCACCAGCGCATCCGGCTGGCCGCCGTGGATCAGCGCCAGCGTCACGCCGGAATAGGAGGCGTGGAACAGGCTCCCCTGCCCTTCGATTAGGTCCCAATGGTCGGCGTCATTGTCAGGCGAGAGATATTCGATCGAGCCGGCCATGAAATCGGCGATCACCGCATCGAGCGGCACGCCGCCGCCGGTGATCAGAATGCCGGTCTGGCCGGTGGCGCGGAAGGTTGCCTTCATGCCCTTGTCACGCATCGCCTTTTCCACGCAGAGCGCGGTGTACATCTTGCCGACCGAGCAATCCGTGCCGACCGCGAGCATGCGCTTGCCGGTCCGCTTCTTGCCGTTGGCGATCGGATATTGAACGGCGGGGATGCGGACATCATGCAGCGTGCGGCCGAGCTCCTTCGCCTTCGCGGCAAGGTCGGCTTCGTTGCGCAACAGGTTGTGGAGGCCGGAGGCGAGATCGAGACCCGCTTCCATCGCCTCGATCAGCACGCTCTTCCAGGACGGCGAGATCACGCCGCCGCGGTTGGCAACGCCGATCACCAGCGTCTTGACGCCCTTGTCCACGGCTTCCGCGATCGACAGATCGGGCAGCTTCATGTCCGCCTTGCAGCCTTCAAGCCGCAACTGGCCGACGGCATATTCCGGACGCCAGTCCTTGATGCCCTGCGCCACCTTGGCAGCGAGCGCGTCGGGCGCATCGCCCAGGAACAGAAGATAGGGAGTTTCGATCATGTGCTTGACCACCCGGCTGTGAGAGAGAGTTGCGAAACGATATCGCGACGGGACGGTAGCGGTCAAGCTGGAGCGGCGAAAGTTTGCGCGAATTCGCTCACAACACGCAGGAATCGCGAATTAAGATAGCCTGAAATGTGATTTTGACGGATTTTCGGAGCTACAGCGCAAGGTAGAAGATTGACGCAAGGCTCCGCGCCGAACGGCGCGGGGCCTTACCTTTCAATCAACCGCGACCGAAATCGTCGACGATGCGGATGATGTCATCCTCGCCGAGATAGGAACCGGTCTGGACTTCTATCAGCTCCAGCGTGATCTTGCCGGGGTTGTAAAGCCGGTGGACGGCGCCGAGCGGAATGTAGATCGACTGGTTCTCGGTCAGCTGTTTGACATCCTCGTCCACCGTCACCTCTGCCGTGCCCTTGACGATGATCCAGTGCTCGGCGCGGTGATGGTGCTTCTGCAGCGACAATTTCTTGCCGGGCTTGACGAAGATGCGCTTGGCCTGGAAGCGCTCGCCCTTGATGATCGAGGTATAGCCGCCCCAGGGCCGGTAGGAGGTCGGGTGTTCCTCGGCCAGCGCCCGGGTTTCCTTGGCCCCCTTCAGCACCTTGACGATGTTGCCGACATTCTGGCTGTCTTCGAGCTTGCCGACATAGACGGCATCCTCGGAGGCAATCACCGCCATGCCGTCGAGCCCCTGCATGGCGATATGCATGTCGCGCGAGATCACCAGCGAGTTCTGCGTGTCGAGCAGCGTCGCATCGCCGGAAACGACATTGCCGCTGCCATCCTGTTCGCCATCCTTCCAGATCGCGTCCCAGGAGCCGAGATCCGACCAGGTGAAGGCCGACGGCACGACGGCGGCCTCGCTGGTCTTTTCCATCACAGCATAGTCGATGGAAATGTCAGGGCACTGCGCAAAGGTCTCCTTGTCGAGACGGGTGAAATCGAGTTCGAGATCGCTCTCGTCCTTCAGCACCGCCTGCTCTGCGAATTCGAATACCTGCGGGGCATACTTTTCCAGTTCCCGGATCAGCACCGCGACCGGGAACATGAACATGCCCGAGTTCCAGGTGTAATTGCCGGCAGCCAGCATTTCCTCGGCCTTGTCCTGCGCGGGCTTTTCAACGAAGCGAGCTACCTTTCGGGCGCCGGAGGGAAGCTCCTCGCCGGCCTCGATATAGCCGAAGCCGGTGGCGGGTTCGGTCGGCTCGATGCCGAAAGTGACAAGCTTGCCGCTCTTGGCAGCCTCAAGCGCGGTATCGATCGCGCCGAAATAATCCGAGCCGGCATCGATCTCGTGGTCGGAGGCGAGCACCTGCATGATCGCGTCCTCGCCGAAATTGGCGCGCACCATGGCGGCGGCGGCGGCAACGGCGGGCGCAGTGTTGCGCGCGATCGGCTCAAGAATGATGCCGGAGAGCTCGATATCCAGTTCGCGCGCCTGTTCGGCGGCAAGGAAGCGGAAATCCTCATTGGTTAGGATGATCGGCGCTTCGTAGCGGTCGCTGTCCGACACACGTTCCAGCGTCTTCTGGTAAAGCGTCTTCGGGCCGAGGAAGCGGATGAACTGTTTCGGCGCGGTGGCGCGCGACAGCGGCCACAGGCGCGTGCCCTTGCCGCCGGCCATGATGACGGGAACGATCTTGCTGCTCATGTCTGTAAATCTCCTAATGTAATGAATCTAGAATAAGAGTCTGTTTAACGGGCCTTGAAACCTTCGATCAGGGCGAGCCCCTGTTTCAGAAGTTCGCGCGCCTCGCCGGCGCTCGCCGCCTCCACATAGCAGCGCATTTCCGGCGCGTTGCCGGAGGGGCGGAAATGGATGATGCGGCCATCTTCAAGCGTGACCCGCAGGCCGTCAATGTCGCTCTTGTCCGCAACCGTGCCGACCGGCGCGAGGAAATCGGCTAGATTGCCGTCGCTCTCGCGCAGGTAGTCCATCAACGCCGCGCTGCGCGCCTGCTCGAAATTCTTGATCCTGTCGGCATCGGCGACCGGCAGGCTGTAGGCTTTCGCAAGTTCCGAAAGCTTGCGCTTGTCGCGATGGGCAAGATAGAGCGCTGACAGCACGGGCAGGAAGCAATCGCGCGTCGGCAAGGCCGCAATCGTGTCGCCGGCAGGACGGAAGGGCGAACCCGTCAGCAGGCCACCATTGGCCTCGAACCCCATAACGCCGTCCTTGCCCTCGGCAATCGCCTTTTCCATGCCGGCGATGACATAGGGCGATCCGACTTGTGTCCTAATCACCTCGAAATCGCCGTTCTTTTCGATGCCGGAATTGGAGGTCACCGGGGTCACCACCACTTTCGCGCCGAGGAAATTGGCGGTCATCAGGCCGATCAGGTCGCCGCGCAGCGGCGTGCCGGTCTCGTCCGCGACCAGCGGGCGGTCGCCATCGCCATCAGCGGAAATAATGGCATCAAACCCGTGTTCTCCGGCCCAGCCCTCCAGAAGCTTCACGGTTTCCGGGGAAACTGCCTCGGTGTCGACAGGAATAAATTCCTCGGAAAAGCCAAGCGGCGTGACGTCCGCGCCGTAATGCTCGAGCACCGCAATAAACAGATCGCGTGCCACCGTGGAATGCTGATAGACGCCGATTTTCATGCCGGAAAGGGCCTCCTCGGGCAGAATGGCGGTACAGCGCGCGCCGAAACCGGCCAGCGCCTCGCTTGCCTCGTCCTCGCCCTCCGCGGCTGCCTGATCGACCGTGCCCTTGAGCTTTTCGGCAAAGCCGGAAATCGCCTGCTCGTCGTCCTTGGTAATTTCACCATCGGGAAGATAGAACTTGATGCCGTTGCGATCGGCCGGAATATGGGAACCGGTGATCATGATCGAGGCGGCTTTCCGCTTCTGGCCGTAGAAGGCAAGCGCCGGCGTTGGCAGCGCGCCGCAATCGACCGGCGTGAAGCCGGCGGCCGCGATCGCGCCCATGCAGTTGGCCGCAATCGCCGGGCTCGACTCGCGATAATCCTGCCCCACAAGCACGACATCACCTTTTTCGGCATAGCCTGCCTTTTGCAGATGATGACAGAAAGCCGCCGTGTAAAGAGAGGAAGGCTCCCCCAGGAGATCCGTTGACAGGCCGCGAAGGCCGCTCGTCCCGAATTTTACGCTCATCGATACTCTTTATCCCAGTCTTTGCGCCGCCGCCGGGCAGAGGTCCCGACCGGCCGCCTTTCAAAACAATGGAGCGGCCTCGGCCACTCCGTTTCAGACAGTCTATCGCACGAACCCGTCGATTACCAAAAATCCTTGGAAGAGACGTAGCTCATAGCAACGCCGCGCGTAAGCGGCAAACTTCCCCGATATCCTTGGCTCCAAAAGCGCCAAACAGGTCAAGGCACCGTGGAAGGGCCTCGAAAGTTCAGAGGCATAGGACACTCAACGCCAGCCTCATGAAGCACTGATCTGCGTAGACGCTGACACTCTGACATTGGCCAATGCCCACTCCGAAACCCAGATGAACGCGCCCAGGCGTTCATCTACCCTCATTTGAAATTTTAACGCCTCTCCTTCCACTTTGTTCCCCTCGCACTCAGCGGAAGGAATTTAAGGCGGCAAAAAATCACGCCGGCGTGGAACCGATCGCCGAACCGGGACGTTTCGATGCGAAGCCGGAAGTCCTTGCACGTTTCCGGTACGGTGACTTATAGGTGTGCCCGGGCCGGGGATTGTCTGCCTGAGCGAGAATAAAAGAGCTTGAGCCTGTGGAACATTTGCCATCGGAAATTGTGGAGGCGATCAGGGACGAGGACCGTCTGAACACGCTTTCGCAATCGATCATGCGCGCGGCGGAAGTCGACGAAAATTTCGTCGCCATCGTCGAAGCTGCGGCAAACCGCTTTTCCTGCCCGGCGGCCTTGATCCTGATTGCCGATGCCGATGAGAATTGGGTTCAGGCCGTCCATGGCATGAAGGTCGATGACGTTCCCACCCGATCGGGCCTGTTCGTCTACCCGATCGCGCTCAAGAAACAACGGGCGCTGATCCTCAACAATCCCGAGACCCACGAAGAACTGGCCCGTTCTGTCCCCATGTTCGAAGGCAAGCGGGTGAAGTTTTTCGCCGGCGCTCCGATCCCGGTTCACGGCGTCAATGCCGGGGCCATCTGCATCATCGACGGCGCAAACCACCGCGACACCACTGAAGAGGATGCCGAAGCACTGCGCCGACTGGCGAACCTTGCCGGCTCGCTTTATGAACTGAAGCACGCCGCGCGCGGCAAGGCTTCGGCCGATATCGCCCTTTCTCAATCGGAACGCCGCCATTCGATGGCGTTGCGGGCCGCGAATATCGCGACTTGGAGTTGGGACGGCATCAGCGAGACGGTTGAATGCGACAATGCCCTGCGGGAAATGCTTGCGCTTTCACCCGATGAGCCGGTGACCTGCCGCCGGGTGCTCGGGGCCATTAACAAGGACATGCGCTTTTCCCTTATGCGCCGGTTCAAGGCGGCGCTTGACCGGGGCGAGGAATATCAAAGCGAATTCAAGGTGGATTCCACCGGTAAATGGCTGCTTTCGCTGGGCGGCGCTTATGAAGACGCATTGCTCGAGGAGCGCAAGGGGCCGGTGTTCGGTGTGGTGGTCGACATCAGCACCACCAAGGAAAGCGAACAGAAGACCCGGCTCCTGCTGCGCGAACTCAATCACCGCGTCAAGAATACGCTGGCAATCGTGCAGTCGATCGCCGGCCAGACGCTGCGGCGCTCGCGGACCTCGGCCGAATTCAACATGTCGTTTTCCGGCAGGCTGCAGGCGCTTTCCGCCGCGCATACCCTTCTTTCCGACGAGCAGTGGGGCGCAATCGCGCTCGACCGGCTGCTGCGCTCGCAGATCGCGCCCTACAGCGACAGTTCGGGGCGGCAGGTGGATATTCACGGCAGCGCCGTCTATCTCGATCCCGACGAAGCGCTGGCGCTTGGCCTCGTCATCCACGAGCTTGCGAGCAATGCCGCCAAGTTCGGCGCGCTTTCGACCCGGGCCGGCGTTGTGGATATCACCGTCGCCTGCAGGGATGAAGGCGGCAACGCCCATCTGGAACTCGACTGGGTCGAGGTTGGCGGGCCGCGCGTGACCACCCCCGAACAGCGCGGCTTTGGCTCCGTTCTGATTGAACGCAGTCTCGACAAGGTCATCGGCAGCAAGGTTGATGTCGACTATGCCGAAACCGGCCTCAAGGTGCATATTTCCATGCCGTTGCGATACTGCTGATCGTAAAACAATTCAGACGAAATCGCCCGCCCGTTTCCCGAACGCGGCGGGTTTATTTTTTGCGCTCTTTTTTCCAAAAAAGTCACCGGTCGGAGGAACAAGGGTCATCCGGGCACGTTTAATTGTCGTGAGCAAGGTGAGATAAAAACAAATAATACAAATATTAAATCGCACCTAAATTGGAGCACTACAAGAAGAGAGGAGTATTGACATGCTTCGCAAGATTCTTTCGACCACCGCACTGGTAGCTGTTGTTTCCACGGGTGCAGCCTTTGCCCAGGATACCAACACCACCGAACCCATGAAACAGCCTGAGGCAAGCTCGAGCATGGAAAACGGCGCTTCGCCGATCTTCCCTGATCGTCAAGCTGCAGGCGAAGACGCCAAGAGCTTTTACGGTGCGACCGGCGAGCAGGTACTCGCAAGTTCGCTGCTTGGCTGGCCGGTCTACGGCATGAGCGCCGAAACACAGGAACGCGAACAGGTTGGCGACATCGCGGACATCGTGATGAACACCGACGGCACGGCCAATGCCGCCGTCATCGGCGTCGGCGGTTTCCTCGGCATCGGTGAAAAGGAAGTCGCGATTTCCTTCGATCGACTGTCATGGGAGCCCGGTGAGAATGGCGCTTGGCTCAGCATCGACGCCACCCGCGAAGAGCTGGAATCCGCGCCGGAATTCGAATCCGACAATGAGAACCTGATGAAGGTGGGCCGCGCTCCGGCGCCTGAAGGCACCATGGCCGAAGGCTCAAACGATCTGGCCAACTCGGCAGGAACGGCTCTTGACGAAGCCGGCAATGCGACGGGTGAAGCCATGAATGACGTGGCCACCGGTATCGGCACCGCCGCGGATGCCACCGGCAACGCCATGAACGACGTCGCCTCGAATGTCGACAATGCCGGCGATGCGATGCAGAACGACGGCGCCATGGCCGAAAACCCGATGCTGGAAGGCATGAGCGAAGTCGACACCGCCTCGATCTCCTATGACGAGCTGGAAGGCGCGCCGGTTCTGGGCGCTGATGGCGACAATGTCGGCGAAATCTCCGACATCATTGTCTACGGCGACAATAACGAGAACGTCTTCGTCGTTGATGTTGGCGGCTTCCTCGGCATCGGCGAAAAGCCGGTCGCCATTTCGGCAGACTCGGCCACGGTCATGAGCGATGGCGACACCTATGTCGTGCAGACCAAGTATGATCGTGAGACGCTCGAAAACCAGCCGGAATATACCGAGCAGAGCCTGAACGACAATCCGGATGCCGTTCTTCTGAACTAATCTCGGCCCGACGTTCCTTGCAGAAAGCCCGTGATCTCGCGATCGCGGGCTTTTTCATGCCGGACGCCAGAGCCCGTCCCGGCCGCGAACGAGCAGCGGCGTGGCAAAGCAGGCGTGAATATCGTCGACGCCCCCAGCATCGAAAGCGGCAAGCGCCTCGACATGGCGCGTGGTCTGCAGCATGGCGGCGGCGATCGCCACGGGGCGCACGCCGCATTGCTTCAGGAGCGAAAGCCCCGCCACGATCGACTTGCCCGATGAGATCACGTCATCGACGAGCGCGACCCGCTTCCCCTCAAGCAGCGGCAGCATGCGCGGATCGATATAGAGCCGCTTCTGCTGGCCGGGCGTGGTGACGGAACTGACCGGAAGCGACAGCGCCTCCTCGTACCAGAACTTGCGCGAATTGCCGAGCGGCACGTAGCGGGAATGACCGAGCGCCTCGGCGAGAGCGGCCGCCAGCGTGAGGCCAAGCGTCGGTAGGCCGACGATGATTTCGGGTTTCAGGGGCGCAAGCCGGGCGGCGAGATCCTCGGCAAGCGCCCTGGTAACTGCAAACGAAGCCTGGTTTATGATCAGCGAGGCAAGCCCCTCGCCGCTGTCTCCAAGCGGACGGATCGGCAGCAGAAGACGGCGGCCGTCGGCAAACCGCGCGGTATAGGCAGCTTCATGGGCAGCATCATGGGCGGTCGTTTCAGCCGGCGCGGGCGGCAGCAATTCCTGCCAGAAATGATGGGGTTGCATGGCGGATGAAATCTCAAGGCTTGGCCAAAAACAGTCTTGCCCTCATCATTAGGCTTCGGTAGCCCTTTGAAGCAAGGGGCGCTGTGCGCCGGTGCGCATTCACCGACGCGCGATCTCGAAAAGCGGGGTTTTGATGATCCATCTCTACAAGGTCGGAGGGGCGAAGACGCCGATGTCTTCCACCGGCACGCCCGCGCCGCTTGAGGACGACGTGATCTGGATCGACATGCTCGATCCGACCGAAGACGACATGCGCCAGATCGAGGAGTTGCTCGGCGTGGTGCTGCCGACGCGCGAATCGCTGAAGGATATCGAACCTTCGAGCCGCTACTATACCGAGGGCGACGCCGTATACATGACCGCCTCTGTGGTCATGAATGTGGATTTCGGCCTCGCCCACCTCACCGATATCGGCTTCATTCTCGCCGAGGGACGGCTGATCACCATCCGCCACGCGGAACCGAAGCCGTTCTTCCTGTTCGCCGCCGACATGAAACGGCTGGAGGTCGCACCCGGCCAGGGCGCCAAGGTTCTGGCCTATCTGCTCGACACCATCGTGGACCGCACCGCCGAAATCCTGGAACTGGCTGTCGCCAAGATCGACAATATCTCGATCGCCGTGTTCGGCGAGGGCGCGCGCGGACGCAGACGCCCGCCGGCGGAGCTGGAAGAGCGGCTGATCGAGATTTCGACCTATCATCGCCTTGTCAGCAAGACCCGCGACAGCCTGACCACGTTGTCGCGGCTTGCGACCTATGTGCAGACGCTGCGCCGGGTGCGCGACGACAAGGCAACCAAGGACCTCTGCCGGATCGTGTCCCACGATATCCAGTCGCTGTCGGAACATGCCGGCTTCGTCGCCTCCAACATAACCTTCCTGCTCGATTCCTCGCTTGGGCTGATCAATCTCGAACAGAACAACATCATGAAACTGTTCTCAGTGGTCTCGGTCGTGTTCGCGCCGCCGATGCTGATTGCCGGCATATACGGCATGAACTTCGACAAGATGCCGGAGCTGCACTTTTCGTGGGGATATCCGGCCGCTCTCGGCCTGATGTTCCTGACCGGGGCGGCGGCGGTCGTCTGGCTGCGCAAGCGCGGCTGGCTGTAGCGACGAAATAAACGCATTTACCGCAATGAAATCAGATATTTGCGGCTTGCGCCATTGATGCCGCCCCTTGTCTTGACTAGCATGGGCGCTAAAACTATGGTGCGCACCACTTGACCGGGCCTTTCCGCCGCTTTATCGCGTGGCCGGAGCCTTCTTGACGGGGACGCGCTCAAGGAGGGATGTCATGGCAGAAGACGGACAGGACGATCTGGAGGCCCGCCGCAAGCGGCTGGAATCCGAACTCGGCTCGCTGCGCAAGGACGAGGCATCCGAACGGGCAAAGACGGCGGCCTCCGCCAAGGACCGCAAGGAGATGTCGAAGGGCCTGAAGCTTTCGAGCGAGTTCATGGCGGCGATCTTCGTCGGTTTCATGATCGGATACCTGCTTGATCGCTTCGCGGGGACAGGCCCCTGGGGATTGATTGTGTTTATTCTCCTCGGATTCTGCGCCGGGGTATTGAATGTACTGCGCTCCGTGGGTTATGTGGCGGAGCCGGAAGACCGTATGAAAAAAGACGGCAAGTAAAGTTTTGGTTGCCGGCGGCTGAAAACGGCCGCAGGCAGGGCAAGAAGAGAGAGACTAGGTGGCAAACGATCCGACCCATCAATTTCAGATCCACAGCATCGTTCCGATCAATGTCGGCGGGCTGGACCTGTCCTTCACCAATGCTTCGCTGTTCATGGTGATTTCCGCCGGGGCCGCTGCGGGCTTTCTTTACCTGGCAACCGCCAAGCGCGGCCTCATTCCCTCGCGCACCCAGTCGATCGCCGAGCTTCTCTATGAATTCGTCGCCTCGATGCTGAGGGAGGGCGCTGGGACGAAGGGCATGGTGTTCTTCCCCTTCGTGCTGACGCTGTTCATGTTCCTGCTGACGGCGAACCTGATCGGCATGTTCCCCTATTTCTTCTCCGTCACCAGTCAGATCGTGGTCACCTTCTCGCTGGCGCTGATGGTGATGTGCGTGGTCGTCGGTTACGGGCTTTACAAGCACGGCTTCCATTTCTTCAAGGTGTTCGTGCCATCCGGGGTTCCGGTGGCACTGCTGCCGCTGGTGACGCTGATCGAGATCGTTTCGTTTCTCTCGCGTCCCATCAGCCTTTCCGTCCGTCTGTTCGCCAACATGCTGGCCGGCCACATCACGCTGAAGGTTTTTGCCGGCTTCGTGGTCTCGCTGATCTCGATCGGCACGATCGGCACCGGCGGCGCAATCCTGCCGCTTGCCATGACCGTGGCGCTGACGGCGCTGGAATTCCTGGTGGCCTTCCTGCAGGCCTACGTCTTTGCAGTCCTGACCTGCATGTATCTCAACGACGCCGTCAACGCGGGCGAGCACTAGGATAGAAAAGTCGCCGGCTTCGTCTGGACAGGCGGAACCGGCATCGCTATTAAGCCGCAACAACCCAATTCTTCTAAGGAGTTCTCATATGGAAGCGGAAGCAGCAAAGTTCATCGGCGCCGGTATTGCCTGCCTTGGCATGGGTGCAACCTCCATGGGCCTCGGCCGCATCTTCGGTGATTACCTCACCGGCGCGCTGCGCAACCCGTCCGCCGCCGACAGCCAGTTCGGCCGTCTGGTGTTCGGCTTCGCCGTTACCGAAGCGCTCGGCATCTTCTCGCTGCTCGTTGCCCTGCTCCTCCTCTTCGCCGTTTGATTTTTTGAACGGTCCGACTTTCGGTTGCGGGGCCTGGCCTGAGGCCGGCGCCGCGCCCCCTGTTTTCGAACACCATTTGAGGTGAGCATGTTTTTGACCCCCGCTTTTGCCCCCACGACCCAAGGTGCCCAACCCCA
>NZ_JBAKFQ010000042.1:0-23391 GCF_053484255.1 Martelella sp. FLE1502 | reverse complement strand
GTCATGGCCGAGCATCCCACATTCAGGTCCAAGCTTCGTTAAGTTGACGATGCCCTATATCGATATGGCTTTCGCCGCGGCGGCATCGGGCCGCCCAGGCCCGGCCGTCCTGATCGCCCCGATCGGCATATTCGTGGAAACAGCAGCGAGCCGCAACGATGCCCGGAGGGCGTCTCTCGGCACATTTCCACTCGATCGCAGCCGCCCGGACCCGGAGCGAGTTGCCCAGGCCGCCAAATCGCTGGCGTCGGCGGAGCGTCCGCTGATAATCGCGGGTGGCGGCGTGCGTATCTGGCGCGGCCGAAGAACTCGCCGCCCTCCAGGAGTCATTCGGCCTGCCGGTGGCGACGACCGTTATGGGCAAGGGTGCGGTGGACGAAAACTACCCGCTCTCGGCCGGCATCTTCGGCTATTTCATGACCAATCGCAGTCGTGCCAAGCATCCGCGACCGATGGTGGCTTCAATCAGTGCCTTTTCTACTTTTTCCGGATTCTTGTGGCTCGCGCTTTTCAAGCGTCGCTCGATAGCATTCGTTCGCGCCGGTGATGATTCTCAGAACGGCCGGCGCCGTCACACGCTGCTCAGAAGCAGGCTGGTCTCGCTGTTGGATACGCCTTCGATCATCCGGACCTCGCGCAGGACCCTGTCGAATTCCGACAGCGTCGATGTGCGGATATTGGCGACTAGGTCCCAGCTGCCGTTGGTTGTGTGCAGCGAATAGACCTCCGGCAGGCCGCGCAGCTTGCGGATGACCTGGGTCGTTGATTTGCCGACGACCTCGATCATCATCACTGCATGAACCCTGTCATCCTCGTAGTCCTCGCGCACCCGCACGGTGAAACCCATCAGGGTTCCGGTCTCGATCAGCCGGTCGAGGCGCTTCTGCACCGTGCCGCGGGCGATCCCCAGCGTGTCCGAAAGCTTGGAAAGCGAGGCCCGGCCATCGCTGCGCAGATGCGAAATGATGTCCCTGTCAAGCCGATCGGGAACGTATTTGGCCGTAGTGTGGTGGCGCTCATTGCTCAAATTGATCAGTCTCGTTATTCAAATCTACTGATAGAGAAGCAAATTTAGTACAGTTTTGCGCTTTTCGCTAGCATTCAAATCGGCATAGCCTTCCTGAAAGCATCAAAACGAAAAGAGGTTGAAATGCCGTCCCCTTCCACAAAAGCCTATGTGCCCTTCGTCAGCGTCGATAACATGATGCGGCTGGTGCACGATGTCGGCATCGAGACTATGATGAGCGAACTCGTCGAAGCGCTTGAAGCGGATTTCCGCCGCTGGGAGCAGTTCGACAAGACGCCGCGCGTCGCTGCCCATTCCCCCGACGGCGTGATCGAGCTGATGCCGACCTCCGATGGCGGCCATTACGGCTTCAAATATGTCAACGGCCATCCCAAGAACAAGCTGACGGGTCACCAGACGGTCACGGCATTCGGGCTTCTGGCCGATGTCGCCACCGGCTATCCGGTCCTTCTGAGCGAGATGACGCTGTTGACGGCCATTCGGACGGCGGCAACCTCCGCCATGGTTGCCCGTCATCTGGCGCCGAAGAATGCCGCAACGATGGCGATGATCGGCAATGGCGCGCAGGCAGAGTTCCAGGCGCTGGCGATGAAGGCCGTCGTCGGCATTAGGGCGGTCCGGCTCTACGATATCGATCCGGCCGCGACCGAAAAGACATGTCGCAATCTGGAAGGCAGCGGACTGTCGGTGAAGGCCTGCCGCTCGCCGGAGGAGGCGCTGGAGGGCGCCGAGATCGTCACCACCTGCACGGCCGACAAGCAGTATGCGACGATCCTGACGGATAACATGGTCGGAGCGGGCATCCACATCAACGCCATCGGCGGCGATTGCCCCGGCAAGACCGAACTGCATCCCGATATTCTGAGACGCGCGACCACCTTCGTGGAGTATCCGCCGCAAACGCGCATCGAGGGTGAGATCCAGCAGATGGACGAAGATTACGAAGTGACCGAATTCTGGCGGGTGCTTGAGGGAAGCCAGGCCGGGCGCACCGACGAACGCCAGATCACGCTGTTCGACAGCGTCGGTTTCGCGATCGAGGATTTCACCGCGCTCAGCTATGTCGCCAAGCGGATCAAAGGCACGGAACTCTACGAGAACCTCGACATGATCGCCGATCCGGACGACCCGCGCGATGTGTTCGGCATGCTGCAGCGGGCGGTGTGAACCATGGCGCGCCCTTTCTTCTTTTCGCCGCAGGCTGCCAGCGCCGTGGTCATGGTCCGGCCGCATCATTTCACCGTCAACACCGAAACGGCCAATGACAACCGGTTTCAGAAGGTTCCCGAAACCGGGCAGGACCTCAGGCGTCGGGCCTATGATGAAATCACCCGCGCCGGCGAAATGCTCTCTTCAGCCGGCATTGCCGTGCACATGTTCGAGGACGAGGGAGATAAGACGCCGGATTCTGTCTTTCCAAACAACTGGTTTTCCACCCATGCCGGCGGACATGTCGCGATTTTTCCGATGAAGGCTCGAAACCGGCGGCTCGAACGCCGTCCGGATATCATCGAAACGCTGAAACGCGACTATCGCGTTCAGGACGTCATCGACTATTCGGGGCTGGAAGCCGACGGTCTGTTCCTCGAGGGCACGGGCGCCATGGTGCTCGATCACATCGACAGGGTCGCCTATGTTGTGCGTTCCGAGCGCGCCGATCCGGTCGCGCTCGAGCGTTTCGCGACCCACTTCAATTTCGAGCCGATGGTTTTCGACGCGCGCGACCCGCAGGGCATGGCGATCTATCACACCAATGTCCTGATGTGCATCGGAACCGGTTTCGTGCTGATCGGCCCGGAGATGATGACCGAACCCGACCGGCGGGCCGAGATCCTCGACAGGTTGCGACGGACCGGACGGGACATCATTGCCCTCGACAACGACCAGATCGCCCGCTTTGCCGGCAATGCGCTTGAGCTTCAGGCGCCCGATCAGCGATTGCTCGCCCTTTCCACGACTGCGCTCGACGCCTTGCGTCCCGACCAGATTGCAGCGATAGAAAAGACGGCAAGCATTGTGGCGCTGGACATTCCGACGATCGAGAACGCGGGCGGCTCGGTGCGCTGCACCCTGGCGGGCATTCACCTCGCCAGACGATAGAAGCGGCCAGCCTGGGCGTTCGTCATTGCGTCAGGCGACGAACCGTCAACCAGGACCGGGCGCCAAAACATTGAGGTTGACGTGAAGGATCTGCGACATCTGCCTTTGCAGACGCTGAGGACGTTCGAGGCAACCGCCCGCCATGGCAGCATGGCGCGGGCGGCGGCCGAGCTCAACCTGACCGACAGCGCCGTCAGTCATCAGCTGCGCAGGCTGGAGGGCGATCTCGGCTATGACCTGTTCGAGAAGGCCGGGCGGGGGATCAGACTCACCGATGCCGGGCAACTGTTTTACAAGACCGTTGCGAAGGCGTTGCAGGATATCCTGTCGACCGCGGTCATGTTGTCCGAACAGCCGCTTGCCGGCGGGCGGCTGGACATTGCCTGTCCGCCGATGTTCGCCAGCGCCTGGCTTGCGAAGAATATCGCGGATTTCAGCGAAAGGCACTCGACGGTCGAGTGCCATATCCGGCTCATCGAAAATCATCTCGTCCCTGAAACGGCGGATGTCGATCTCGGCATAACTTTCGGGCAAGGCGGATGGCCAAACCGGTGGTCGGCGCGTCTCGCCGATGTCGACATCACACCGGTCTGTTCGCCGGTGCTGTTTCAGCGTCTGGGATATGCGACGCCGGATGCGGGCGCGTTGAAAAACTGTCTTCTGCTGCACCGGGATGACGGAGCCGAGTGGCGGCGCTGGCTTTCCGAATGCGGGCACAGCGATGTATTCGACCGCGCCCGTCACCTTTATTGCAGCGATCTCGGCATCGCCATCGATCTTGCGCTCAACGGCGTCGGGTTTGCGCTTGCCAGCGAAACGCTGACGCGGAACGATATTCGACAGGGCCGTCTCATAAGACCATTCGGCTTCTCGATCGATGCCTTTGGCGGCTGGTATGTCGTTGTCCACCTGCACAGCCTGGAGCGGGCCGGTCCGCGCCTGTTCCTGCATTGGCTTCTGGCGGCCTTCGGGCAGGACGACATGGTCGACACGTTACCCTCTCCCGATTGATGAAAGCAGTTCATGATTCGCTTGAGGAATGATCATTTGCGCAAAAATCCGACACGCATCTATTGTGCCTGAAAATTAGACACCGGCGTTTGCCGGTGCCCGGCCCGCTCTGCGGGAGACCTTCCGCCCGAGACATGCTCCGGAGTATGAAATGGACAAACTCGCCGTCAGCGACATTCACAAATCATACGGCCAGCACGAAGTGCTGAAAGGCGTTTCATTGCGTGCGGCCGCCGGCGATGTCGTCAGCATTCTCGGTTCCAGCGGTTCGGGCAAAAGCACGTTCCTGCGCTGCATCAACTTTCTGGAACGCCCGCATGAGGGCGAGATTGCGGTGGATGGCAAGAGGCTGGAAACGGTGCGGGACCGCGACGGCATGCTGAGGGTGCTGAACCGCGGCGAGCTGCGTCTGATGCGCACCCGCCTTGCCATGGTTTTCCAGAATTTCTGCCTTTGGTCCCATATGAGCGTGCTCTCCAACATCATCGAAGCGCCGATCAGCGTGCTGGGTCTGTCGCGGCGCGAGGCGACCGAACTGGCGAAGGCGAACCTCACCAAGGTCGGCCTCGGTCTGGACGTCCTAGATAAATACCCCACCCATCTTTCCGGCGGCCAGCAGCAGCGTGTGGCGATCGCCCGCGCGCTTGCCGTCAATCCCGAGGTCCTGCTGTTCGACGAGCCGACCTCGGCGCTGGACCCGGAACTGGTGAGCGAGGTGCTCAAGGTCATGCAGGCGCTCGCCGAAGAGGGCCGCACCATGGTGGTCGTCACCCATGAGATGGGCTTTGCCCGCCACGTCTCCACCAAGGTCATGTTCCTGCATCAAGGCCGCGTCGAGGAAGAAGGCGCGCCGTCGCGCGTGTTCGACCAGACCGAGAGCGAACGCATGCAGCAATTCCTGGCCGGACAATTACGGCATTGACCGGGCGCATCGTCACGCCGAACGCCGATAAGAAATGGCAGACCGGATCGTTCCGCAACTGCCGCTCCACCCCCGAAAACCACAGAGGACAGACTTATGAAAAGACTGCTTTCAGCCGCCGCCATCGCGCTTGCCCTTGCCGTCGGCACGGCTTCCGCCCAGACCGACGAAAAGGTGATCGTCGCAACGGACGCGACCTTCCCGCCATTTGAATCGATCGACAAGGACGGCAAGCTCGTCGGATACGACATCGACCTGATGACGGCCGTGTGCGAGGCCGCCGAACTCAATTGCGTCATCTCCAATGCCGCCTGGGAGGGGATGATCCCCGGCCTCATCAGCGGCAAATACGATGCGCTGATTTCGCAGCTGACGGTGACCGACAAGCGCCGCAAGGTCATCGCCTTCAGCGACATCTACAGCCATCCGATCTTCCGCTTCGTCGCGGCCAGCGATGCCGATCTCACGATCACGCCGGAAGGTCTTGCCGACAAGACCATCGCCGTTCAGCGCGGCACGCCGATGGATGCCTATGTCACCCGCGTTTATGCCGACTCCGATATCAAGCGCTACGACACAGGCAGCGCGCCCTATCTCGATCTGGAAAGCAAGCGCGCCGATGTTGTGCTCAGCTACCAGGCACAGATCACGGCAGGCTTCCTGGGCGGCGACAAGGCTGAAAGTTATGAGCTTGTCGGCCCGCAGCTGACCGGCGAGGACGCGCCGGAATTCGGCGAGGGCGTGGCGATTGCGATCAGCAAGAAAAACACCGCGCTTCTGGAAGAGATCAACAAGGGCCTCGAGATCGTCCGTGAAAACGGCACGCTGGATGCCCTCAACGCCCAGTATTTCGGCGACTGACGGACATGCTCGTCGATTACACGTGGACGATCCTGGCGGGAGGAGGGATGACCCTTCTCCTGGCCTTCGCGGCGCTGCTGCTGTCGACCCTGATTGGCATGGCGGCAGCGCTCGCCAAGCGCTCGCAAAGCAGGCCGTTGCGGGGTGTGGCGCAGGCCTACACCTTCATCGTCCGCGGGATTCCGGACCTCGTCATGATCCTGCTGGTGTTCTACAGCCTGCCGGCGCTGCTCAACCAGCTGTTCCAGCTCTTTGGACTGGACTGGTGGGTCGAGTTTCCGCCGCTTGCGACCGGTATTGCGACGCTGGGGCTGATTTTCGGCGCCTATATGACCGAAACCTTCCGCTTTGCGCTGGAAAACATTCCGCACGGCCAGATCGAGGCGGCGCAGGCCTTCGGCCTCGGACGGGCGCGAATCTTCTTCCGGATCGTGCTGCCGCAGCTTATCCGGCTGGCGCTGCCGGGGTTTACCAACAATTGGCTGGTGCTGGCCAAGGCTACGGCGCTGGTTTCGCTGATCGGACTTCAGGACGTCATGTTCCGGGCCAAGGGCGCAGCTGAGGCGACGGGACAGCCCTTTACCTTCTATCTCGTTGCGGGCGCATTCTATCTGGCCCTCACGCTGCTTTCCACATTCTGCCTCGCGCGCGTCGCGACCCATTTCAATGCGGGAATGAGAAAGGCCGGAGCATGAACTGGGATATCATCGCCGAACACAGCGGCCTGTTTCTCGAAGGCGCGAAACTGACACTGGTGCTGACCTTTTTCGCCCTTCTTCTGGCTTTTGCCATCGCCGTGCCGCTGTCTTTCCTGCGCAACAGCAATAACCGTGTGATCCGCGGCGCGGTTCACGCCTATACGCTGGTCTTTCGCGGAACCCCGCTTCTGGTGCAGCTCTTCCTGATCTATTTCGGCCTGGCGCAGTTCGAACTGATCCAGACGAGTTTTCTGTGGCCCTGGCTTTCGAGCCCGATGGTCTGCGTCCTGATGGCCCTTGCGCTGAATTCCGGCGCCTATACCACCGAGATCTTTGCCGGTGCGCTGCGTCATATTCCGCACGGCGAGATCGAGGCGGCGCGCGCCTTCGGCATTCCGCCGCTTGCCGCGGCGCGACGCATCCTGCTGCCGGCAATGCTGACCCGCGCGCTGCCGCTTTACGGCAACGAGATGATCATGATGCTGCATGCGACCTCGCTTGCGAGCACGGTGACGCTTCTTGAGACGACCGGCGTCGCCCGGCAGATCTCGCTCAACGACTATATCCAGTTCGAACCCTACGTGACGGCGGCCGGCATCTATCTGGTGATGACATTCGTGCTGGTCTCCGCCTTCCAGCTCGTTCAGCGCAGCTATGCCGGATACCTGCAGCCAAGACGGCACTGACCGCGCGGACGATCCGCATTCAAACAATGAAAGACGATCTGCCCGCGTCCCGGACCCGGCAGACAAGGAGAAGACATGACTGAATCCGTCGATCTCGGCGTTCTTTTCGGCGCAGCCGCTGACACCAAAACCTTCCTCGGGCTGGACGCCTGCGGCGATCTGACGACGCTCGACGCCCCGATCGCCATCATCGGCGCGCCCTGCGCCACGCCCTATGCCAGCGCCGGTGCCTATTGCCGCAATGGGCCCGATGCGCTTAGGCGGGCAACCGCGCCCCTGACAGCCAATGTCGACCATTTCGACTTCGACCTCGGCGGCCCCGTGTTTCCCGAGGCCGGGCTGCGCGCCGTCGATTGCGGCAACCTGCCCTTCGACGAAAACGATGCGGCAGGCAACCGGGGCACGATCCGCAAGGCCGTCAGCACGGTCGTCTCACGCGGGGCCGTTCCCGTCCTGCTCGGCGGCGACGATTCCATTCCGATCCCGATGATCGACGCGCTGTCCGAGACCGGCCGGAAATATACCATCGTTCAGATCGATGCCCATATCGACTGGCGCGATTCCCATATGGGCGAGACCATGGGGCTGTCGTCGACAATGCGCCGGGCATCCGAAATGGGCCATATCGAGCGGATCATTCAGGTCGGCGCGCGCGGCATCGGCTCGGCCAGGGCGTCGGACGTTGAGGATGCCAGGCGGTGGGGCGCAAGCCTCTTTACCGCCCATCAGCTCGATCGCGACGGCCTCGCGCCGGTGCTCGACCTGATCCCGGATGGTTCAGATGTCATCGTCTGCTTCGACGCCGATGCGCTCGATTCGACGCTCGTGCCGGGGGTGATCGCGCGTGGCCCGGGCGGGCTTTCCTATTTCCAGACCCTCGACCTTCTGTTCGGGATTGCCGGGCGTGGCCGCATCGCCGCGATGGATTTCGTCGAATTCATGCCGGAACGCGACATCGACGGCTTGGGCGCGCTGTCATTTGCCCGCGTCATCACCTCCGCGCTCGGCATTCTGGCGCGCCAGAGCGCCGTGTCTGCTCACCGACGTGTGAGGCAAGAGGAAAACGTAGCTTCTGCGCACGATCATCTCGCAAACCGTGATGTATGATATGCCGAAATGCTTTCATGCTTCGCGCTGGCCCATGCCGCCGTCGCAAGCCGCTCGAATCTGAGGATATAATTCCATGGCGTGTGCCGCTTGACCCTCCTTGCACCGCGCGTAAAAGGGAAATTGGGCGACTTTCGCGCAACCGGCAACTGGATTATCCAGCCACAAGCTCATCGTGATTGCTGTCGCCAGAAGGCCGGTCACAATCACACACTCAGTTCTTGAAATCACCGCTCCATGGCGCTCAAGTCCGCTCGTGCAAATATAGAGCTAGATATTGCGTTCGATCTTGCGGGCGGCATCCTTGAGCAGATGACGGTAGCGGTCGATGTCGGCCTGCTCCGTGCGGAAACTCGGGGCGACGATATTCAGGCAGGCGAGCGCCATTCCGTCGAAGCCGCATACCGGAACGGAGATCGCGACCAATTGGTCGCTAACCTCCCCGTAACTTACGCAATAGCCGTTTGCCCGGATCTTCCTGAGTCCCTGAAACAACCTCTCCTTCTTCGTGATCGTGTTCGCGGTGAAGCGCGTAAAGCTTTCCGGCAACAACGTGTCCCAGCTCTCCTCGGGCAGGAAGGCCAAGATCGTCTTGCTCGAGCCCGCATAGAGCGGCCTTCGCTTGCCGATATCGGCATGGACCCTGAGATCCCGCGATGGTTCAGCCTTGGAAATGCACAGGGTCTCGGTATTGAGCCGGATGCGCAACTGCACAGTTTCATTGGCCTTGAGCGCGAGTTGGTCGAGAACCGGCTCCGCACGTTTGACGAGATCAACCTGGGTCGAGGCGGCGCTGCCGAGCACCAGCATGGCCGTGCCGAGCCGGTAGCCGCCTTTCTGTGACCTCTGAAGCAGACCACGCCGTTCCATTGTACGTAACGATCGCAATATCCGAGGTTTGCTTTCGCCCAGTCTCCGTGCTGTTTCACTGAGGGTGATATCGGCCGAACCGGCGATTTCGATCAGAATTGAAATCGCAAGGTCAACTGATTGTATATAATCAATATTATTTATTTTTTCTACTTTGTCCAAGCCGCTCTCCGATCACTCGCTCACCGCGATCGCGGCAAAGATGGCGCGCACCGTACACGCCGTAGTTAAACACGGCGAACCCTATCGCCCCTTCTTCGAGGGGGTGAGCCCAGGCGGAAGGACCTCTCTCTGACATGAGCCGTGGAGGCAGGCATCTGACCTCGTAGATAATGTTCGGGCTTCCTGCTTGGGAATTGGGATCTCGTATTAAGGACGGTGAGGGCCGCCATCGCGCGGACCCTGTGTTTGCTATGGAAGAGATCATGTCTTGACGGCAGAGCCCGTCTGGGCAATCTTGACAAGGCACCCGGGATACCGGATGCCCTATGACCTGCTGACCTAAGCAGCCAGATTTTCTCGACATAGGACGTTGTCTGAGACAATCATGCCGGGCTTGCCGCGCTGCTCGATCAGCGTTGTCAATTCTCGTGCGACACGGCGACCATAGATTGACGTATCAGGTATTGCTGCCAGGCATTCGCGCGTCACGTCATCGACGATGTTGAGCACGCGGAATCGTCTGCCGCAGGCGAACTGATCGTGAACGAAATCCAGCGACCAGCGGGCATGTGCCTTTGCTTCGACGAGGATCGGCGCACGCCTTCCGACAGCACGCCTCCTGGCTTTGCGCTTGCGCACGGAAAGACCTTCCTCCCGATAAAGTCGGTAGATGCGATTGATGCCGGACGGCTCTCCATCACGCCGAAGCAAAATGAACAGCCGTCGGTATCCCAAACGCCGACGCTCATTCGCCAGATCGCGCAGCTTCGTTCGCAGTTCGACCTCCGGTGGTCGGCAAGACCGATACCGAACCGTTTTGCGGTCGGCGGAAATGATTTGGCAGGCCCGCCGTTCCGAAAGTCCCATGGAGGCCTTCAGATGCGCAACGGCTTCACGCTTGGCGACGGGCCCTACCATTTTTTTGCTAGAAGCTCATGAAGCACGGCTGTGTCCATCATCTGCTCGGAGAGCAGCTTCTTCAGATTGGCATTCTCGTCTTCAAGCGCCTTCAACCGCTTGGCCTCGGACACTTCCATGCCGCCAAATTTGGCTTTCTAGTTATAAAACGTCGCTTCTGAAATCCCGTGCTTGCGGCAGAGATCGGCCGCCTTCGCGCCAGCCTCCTGCTCCTTCAGCACACCGATAATCTGCTCTTCTGTAAATCTCTGCTTCTTCATCATGTCCGTCCTCAATGGGCCGGACTCTAATCCATTCTGGAGGAAATTCTCAGTGGCAGGTCACATTCATTGAACCGTTGGGGAATCTGTCACGACAAAATCAAATTCTCTTATCCGAACCATCATATCAAATTACTTCTAACAGCCACGCGGGTCGATATCCTGCCCTCAAGCGAGAATGCCCTCATGCGCAGGGCCTCGAAGATTTTTGGGAGGATGATCGAACGATGGCAATGATGACGGTTACACGGCAGATCAACTATCAGAGCATGGCGAAGGAGGCGGCGCGTGACCCGGCCGCGATGCGCGCGGCGCTGGCCGAGGCGGATATCGCGCCGCTTTTGATGGTGCTGGCCCAGTTCGGGCGCGCGGGCGACCTGCTTGAGCGCGCTGCGCCTCACATTCACGGTGCCTGGAGCTTCATGGAAGACCTACCCGCGCGGCTGAAGGCCGATATCCGGGAGCGCGTTGCCGATACCATGCTCGAATGCGCCCACGGTCCCGATGCGCTGCGGCCGACATTCGATGCCGATGAGTTGCGACGGATCTTCAGCCTGTGCGTCGGTCAGGATGTGCCTGCGGAATATATTCCTCTGCTGATGGAGGAAATGCAGTTTTCCGACGAGGACAGCCGGGCGCTCAAATGGAGCGCGCCGTCGGGGCCGAAGCGGCGCAAGAATTTCAAAGTCATCATCATCGGCGCGGGTTTTGCCGGGATCTGCGCTGCGATCCGGCTGAAACAGGCGGGCATCCCCTATGTTGTCATTGAGAAGAACGACGCCGTCGGCGGCACCTGGTATGAGAACACCTATCCCGGTTGCGCCGTCGATACGCCCAACCACTTTTTCTCCTATTCCTTCCGTCCCAATAATGACTGGAGCAGGCATTTCTCGCAGCAGCCGGAAATTCTGGACTATCTGTCGAAGACGGCCGAGGAATACGGCATTCTCGGTGATATCCGCTTCAATCGCGAAGTCACCGGCGCTGATTATGATGCCGATTCCGGGCATTGGACTGTCAGCATGCGCGGCGCTGGCGGCAAGGCGGAAACGCTTGAAGCCAATGCCGTCATCACCTGCGTCGGCCAGCTGAACCGGCCGTCCATTCCAAAGCTCAAGGGGCTGGAGACATTCAAGGGGCCGGTCTTCCATACCGCCGCCTGGAACCATTCGGTCGATCTCAAGGGCAAGCGCGTGGCGATGATCGGGACCGGGGCAAGTGGTATTCAGGTTGGTCCGTCGATTGCGCCCGAAGCCGCCAGATTCACGGTGTTCCAGCGCTCGCCGCACTGGATCATGAAGAATGACAATTACCATAAATCGGTGACGGAAGGGCATCGTTGGGCGCTTCGCAACATTCCCTTCTTCACCAACTGGAACCGAGCCCAGCTGTTCTGGGCCTCTTCGGACGGCTTCCATGACAGTCTGCGTATCGACCCGGAGTGGGATCAGCCGGACGTATCGCTGAATGCGGAAAACCATCAGATGCGCGAGCGCATCATCGCCTATGTGCGTGAACAGCTTGACGGCGACGAGGACCTGATCGCGAAGGTGCTGCCGTCCTATCCGCCCTACGGCAAGCGCATGCTGCGCGACAATCACTGGTTCAAGATGCTGAAGCGCGACAATGTCGAGCTGGTAGCCGGCAACATCACCGAAATCACGCCGAAGGGTGTCGTCGACAAGGACGGCCACCTGCATGAAGCCGATGTGATCATCATGGCAACCGGATTCAATGCCGGAAAGATCCTCTGGCCGATGGAGATTCGCGGACGGGAAGGACGCCCGATCCGCGATATCTGGGGGGATGAGGACCCGCGGGCCTATCTCGGCATTTCCGTGCCGGAGTTTCCCAATTTGTTCGTGACCTTCGGTCCCAACACCAATCTCGCCCATGGCGGCAGCGCGGTGTTTCATTTCGAATGCCAGGTCAATTACATCGTCAAGGCGCTGAAGGACTTGATTGAAAGCGATGCCGATACGCTGGAGGTCAGGCGCGATGTCCATGATGATTTCAACCGTCTCGTCGATGAAAAGTGCCGGAACATGGTCTGGTCGCATCCCGGCGTGAACAACTGGTACAAGAATTCGTCCGGCCGAGTCACCGTGACCTCACCCTGGCGGCTGGTCGATTACTGGCAGCTGACCCATGATTTCAAACCGGAAGAATATCTGTTCGGCACGGCCGGTGAAGGCGCTGTCAACAAGACGATGGCGGAGGTAAAATGATCGAGGAATTAAGGGCTTATGTTCCCCATGAAGGCAAGGCGGAGGCGCTGCGGACGCGGTTTATGGATAAGGTGCGCCCGATCTTTGCCCGGCTTGGCATAGAGCTGGTGGCCACCTATTCCAAGCCGGCGGAGCCGGAGGAAACCTGGTATCTGACGCGGTTTCCCGACATGGCCACGCGCGATGCGTTGTGGGATCGGTTCAAGACGGACGAGGAATGGCTGGCGATCAAGGCCGCCAGCGAAACCGATGGCCCGCTGTTGAAGGAGCAGCGCATCTCCGTTCTGGAGGTTTTGTAGAAACGGGGCGGCGAACACTACGGCTTTGCGCCGGGTTCGTCGTCCGGCTCTTCGGCGATATCGAGCATGGCGCGGATGCGCATGCCCGCGTCTTCCACCGCCTGTTCAAGAATATCGGCGAAACGATGGGCCACGGCCGTCATGCTGGATTTCGAATTTTCCACCAGATGCAGTTCGAATTCGAGTTTCGGCGCGATGAGCGGATAGGCGAAAATCCGCTTTTCCCGCATATCGCGCAGGATCGAGATTGCCGGAAAGACGCCGCACCAGTCGGAAGCCTGGGCAAATTCGAGCGAGGCGACGAAGCCGTCGATCTGGACAATGTGATTGACCGGAAGCCCCTGACTCTTGATATGCATGAGAAGCTGGGTGCCGAGACGGTGCTGGTTCGACGGGCAGATGAGCTTGAGGTCGCGGATCGATGAAATGTCGAGCGGGGTGAGGTTCGGCCCGTGGACCGGCATGCCGCAGGCCAGCATGACGACGTCGTTGTACACATGGCGGTGCGGAAGCTGGGAGTCGAGGTCGGGCACCGCGCCGAGCGCGAAATCGAGTTGGTCATTGGCGACCATTGCCGTGAGTTCGCCGGTATAGGCTTCGGTCAGATGCACTTCGACATTGGGGTAGCGGTCGCTGAATTCCGCCAGACACGGGCCGATAATGCCGCGGTTGAGCGATGGCGGCAGCCCGACGCGCAGCAGGCCGGAATATTCTCCACTCTTGCCGAGATCGAGTATCTCCTGCTTGGCCTGGGTCATGTCGCGGATGATCGGAAGGTAAAGCTCGTAAAGCCTGCGTCCGGCCGGTGTCGGCTTCACCCCGCGAGAGGTGCGCTCGAAAAGCTTGGTAGCCAGTTCGTCCTCAAGCCGCCGGATCTGCATGCTGAGCGCGGGTTGCACGACATGAGCCTTTTCGGCCGCTTTTGAGAAATTGCGCTGCTCATAGACATGCACGAAATACTGGACTTGCCGCAGATCGAGAAAGTGGCGCATGTTCCTCCCGCCCTTTTTTGCATGATGAAGTCCGGCCGGGTTTTTGTAAATTGTTCGGGCCGGGCTTCTTCCTTGCACGGAAATGGCGCGCAGGGCAAATGAACCGGCAGGGCATGCCCCGCCGGTTCCGAAATCAAAACATTGCTGGCATCAGCCCGCATTGACCGCCTTGAGAAAATCGCCGACGGCTCCGGCCGTCGCGGCAGCCTGTTCGGCATGGGGCAGATGGCCGGCATCGGCGATGATTGCCTTGCGGGCGCCGGGGATAAGGCCAGTCCACAGGCCGGCATAGGCGGGCGGATTGAGCGCGTCGCTGTCGCCCCAGACGATCAGGCTCGGCACCTTGACGCGGTGCAGCCATTTGCCGAGATCGGGATTGGAGATACCGTTCTGGCCGCCCAGCCGCGCCACGGCCATATTGTTCTTGACCTGATTGGCAAGCGCGGCCGCATCGACCGGCGCCGACAGGATCTTGTCGGCGATCGCCTGGTTCTTGAACAGGATGCGGGTGTTTTCCTCAAAGCTGAGCGCGAAGGGATTGGCGGTCGGGTTTTGCTGGTCCTGCAGGCCGGATGGGGCAATCAGGGTCAGGCTTTTCAGGCGGGAGGGATTGCGGATCGCGATTTCGGAGGCCAGCCAGCCGCCCAGCGAATTGCCGATCAGGTGGAAGTCCTGAAGCTCCTCCTGCTCGATCAGGTCGAGGTAGAAATAGGCCAGATCCGACATGCTGCGGATTGAGGCCGGACTGTCGGACTTGCCGAAGCCGGGATGTTCCACGGCCATGAAATCGCCGATTTTCGACATCGCGTCAAAGAAGGGCGTCCATGCTGCAAGCCCCGCGCCGCCGTGAAGAAAAAGGATGCGTCGGCCTTCACCGCCACGGAATGTGCGCACGGCAATATCCGTGACTTTGAGCGTTGCGACAGTATGCGACAAGGCGTGCCTCCCTCTTTACGTCGATTTTGCATTTGTCAATTTGGCGTCCAGTGTGCAGCAAACCGGAAATGAGCGGAAATAAGTCCGCAAGATTGCTGCCATCATTCAATGTTATAGGTTTCCTTGAGAAGAATCGGTCATCTTCCCGGCAAAGCCAAAAGGAGGATGCGGATGCACTATCACCCCTATTTCGATGTCAAGGACAAGGTCGCGCTGATAACCGGCGGCGGCGGGGGACTGGGGCGGGCCATGGCCATGGCGCTTGCCGAAAATGGCGCTTCGGTTCATCTGGTCGACCGGGACGGAGAACAACTCGCTGCCGCTGCCGCCGCGTTCAAGAACCATGGCCTGTCCTGTGCAACGCATATTCTCGATGTGACCGATCTTGCCGCCACGCGCGATGTGGTCTCGGCCATTGCCGGCCCGTCCGGCAGGCTGGATATCGCAATCGCGGCCGCCGGACTTTCGGCAGGGCCGGGGCCGTTTACGCAGCAGGGCGAAATCACGGCGATTGACGAGAGCCGGTGGCAGGCCGTGCTCGATGTCAATCTGACCGGCGTTCTGAACACGATCCGCGCCGCCGCAGATCCGATGATTGCCCGGCAATCCGGCCATATCGTCGCCATCGCCTCGGATGCCGCGCTGCGCGCCAACCCGATGACGGGCTATGCCTATGTCGCCTCGAAGGCAGGCGTTGCCAATATCGTGCGTCAGGCGGCGATCGACCTCGCCCGGCATGATATCCGCGTCAACGCCATCGCACCCGGCCCCTTTGAGACCGGGTTCGGCGGCGGGCGGCTGCGCGAGAGCGAAACCCAGGCGCGTTTTGCCGAACGCATTCCGCTCAAGCGTATCGGCTCGGTGGATGAAATCAGGGGGCTGACCCTGCTGCTGTGTTCAGGGGCCGCAAGCTTCATCACCGGCGCGGTGATGTCGATTGATGGCGGCGTGACCGCATCATAGGCTTTCAACGAAGTTTTCGATGAGAGCGGCCAGCGCATCCGGCCGCTCCACGGCCAGCATATGCGCGGCGGGATCGAGGACTACCAGTCGCGCGCCGGGGATCCGGTCGCGCATGGTCTCGTGTACGGATGGCGGGCATCCGGCATCCTGTTGGCCCGCAACCAGCAGCGCCGGGCAGGCGATGGCCGGGAGTCTCTCGCTCAAGTCGGTTTCCGCGAGAACGGTGCAGCAATCGGCATAGCCTTTGTCGGAGGTCTCGCCCACCATTGCCACGAGCCGTTGTGCCGTTTGCGGATCGGTCTGGCGGAAGCCCCCGGTAAACCAGCGTTCCATGGATGGAACCGCGAAAATGGCGCTGCCGTTTTCGAGTGTTGCCGCCGCGCGCTCCCGCCACATCTGCGCGGGCAGGAAGGCCGATGCGGTCGCGCACAGCACAAGGGCTGAGACACGATCAGGATGTGCGATCGCCATGGCCTGAGCGGTCAGCCCGCCCAGCGAAAGCCCGACAACCACACCCTTGTCGACGCCGGCGGCATCCATGACAGCAATGGCGTCCTCGACCAGCCCGTCAATGTCCGCCACTCCGTCATTGCCGGTGGAGCCGCCATGTCCGCGGGCATCGAATCCGAGGGTCGCGAACCTGTCACCCAGCGCTTCCACGACCCCGTCCCACATGGAAAGATCCGTGCCCAGCGAGTTGATGAACAGAAGACAGGGCGCGCCGCTTCTTGCGGCGGTCCCGTATCTGTAGTTTATGTGTCCTCCCGGCGCGATTGCGAATGGCACGTCGTTCTCCTTTTCCAAAGCAGCACACTGTTCGGGAAAGCTTTCCGTTGGTTGGGATCGCGGTCAAATCATCAAAAGTGATGACGTTTATCAAAAAACTCGATTTGGTATTCGGCGAGGACCGATCCATGAATTGATTATTGAAATTGCCATTCAAGGGAGGAGACAATGGCGAAACTGGGTTCCACCGCATTTTTTGCGAGCGCCGCTCTGGTAACGGTTCTGGCGGCTGCCGCAGGTGCGCAGGCCGCTTGCGATCCGTCTGCCGCCGGCAAGACACTGAAGCTCGGCCATGTTGTGCCGGCCGATCCGAATCACCCCTATCATGCCGCCGCGCTGATGATGAAGGAGGATGTCGAAGAGGCCAGCGCCTGCAAGATCCAGATCGAGATCTATCCCGCCGGCCAGCTCGGCGGCGATCGCGGCATGCTCGAATCACTCAAGATCGGCACGCAGGACATGGGCGTCATTTCCGGCCCCGTCGCCTCGGCCTTTACGCCGGTGCTCGATGCGCTGAGCCTGCCCTGGCTGTTCGGTGGCGATCTTGATTTTCAGTACGAGATTCTGTCTGGCCCGGATGGCGACACGCTGTTGCAGGCGTTTGAAGACGATACCGGCATTGTCGCGCTTGGTTATGTCTTCCAGCCGTTCCGCAATTTCGTTTCCGAAAAGCCCATTGAGGACATTGCCGATTTCAAGGGCGTGAAGGTCCGTTCGATGGAAAATCCGCTGCATATGGAAACATTCCGCGATATCGGCGCAAGCCCGACGCCGGTGCCGTATCCCGAGCTTTACGGCGCGCTTGAAACCGGCGTTGTCGATGCCTTTGACGGTGATGTGATCGGCGTCTATGGCGGGAAATACTACGAGGTCGCCAACAATATCACGCTTTCCAATCACTTCACGACCTCGCCGGTCATCCTGATGAGCCAGTTCGCTTGGAACGGCCTCGACGAGGAACAGCAGGGCTGGTTCCGCGAGGCTGCGGCAAAGGCGTCGGCGCGCACGCTCGATATCACCAAGGAGTTCATCCCGGTCTATACCGAGAAACTCGAGGCTGAGGGCGTGACCTTCCACACGATCGATATCGAAAGCCTGCGTGAGGCGACCAAACCGATCTACGACGAATATCGTAACAAGTCACCGGAGATCGCGACTTTCCTCGACGCCGTCGAGGCCGCGCGTTCAAACTGAGGCCCTGCAATCATGCCGGACCGCCATGGCGGTCCGGCGCACGGGCGAGACCGGTGGAAGGCAAGAACATGGAAAGACTGAGCAACGGACTGAACAGGATCGTTCTGTCGGTGGTGCTTGCGATCATGGTGGTCGAAACGGCTGTCGTGTTCTCGGCCGTTTTCAGCCGGTATGTGCTCAACAATCCGTTTTCCTGGTCGGAGGAGCTGGCGCGTCTGTTTCTGGTCTGGATCGTCTTTCTGGGCCTGAGCTGCGCCTATGCGACCGACAGCATGGTGCGCATTACCCTTCTTGGTGATCTGGCTGGCGCCTGGGTCGAAAAGGCGGTGATGGTGATTGCGGATATTCTGATTTTGATCTTCAGCGTCGTGACCCTCTGGTATTCGGTCCGGCTGGGACAGATGACCGGTTCCCAGACTCTGCCGAGCCTGCAGATACCGCTGCTTTGGGCATCGGCCGCCATTCCGGTCTCCTGCGTTGTCGTTGTGATCCATGCCATCAGGTTCCTGATCTGCGGCCATCCCCGCAGCCGATAATTGCGCCGGAAGACGCCCGGCCGGATTTCTTGCCCGACAGAGAGGCAGACATGCTCGTTCTATTTATCGTCTTCGCTGTACTGCTGGTGATCGGCATCCCGATCGCCTATGTCATTGGCCTCTCCTCACTGGTCTATCTGGTCACCAGCGGCAATCTCAACATGCTGCTCGTGCTGCCGCAGAAGCTGTTTCAGGGCGTTGACAGTTTCGTTCTGCTGTCGATCCCGTTCTATCTGCTCGCTGGCGAACTGATGAATGCCACGGGGATCACCGTGCGCCTCATTCACTTCTTCAACGTGCTTTTGGGCCATGTTCGCGGCGCGCTCGCCTATGTGAATGTCATTTCGAGCATTCTTTTTGCGGGCATTTCGGGAACCGCGACCGCCGATGCGGCGGCAATTGGCGGCGTCATCATTCCGGCGATGAAGAAGGAAGGCTATACGCCCGAATTCTCTGCAGCGCTGACCAGCGCCGCCGCAACCATCGGACCGATCATCCCGCCGAGCATGATCATGATCCTTTACGCGGTTTTCGCCAATGAATCGGTCGCCGCTCTGTTTGCCGCAGGCATCGTGCCCGGTCTGCTGATGGGGTCGTTTCTGCTGTTCGCGATCTGGCTGCGGGCGCGGCGCGGCGATCTGCCGGTGGCGCGCGAGAAGGCGAAGATGGCGGAGATCAATACCGGTTTCCGCGATGCCGTGCTGGCGCTGGTCATGCCCTTCATCATTCTCGGCGGCATGCTGGGCGGCGTGTTCACGGCGACGGAAGCGGCGGTGGTCGCGGTTGTCTACGCGATTTTCCTCGGCGTCTTCGTCTATCGCAGTCTGACCTGGGAAGGCTTTGTCGAGGCGCTGCGCAAAAGCGCGATCATGACCGGCAGCCTGCTGTTCATCGCTTCAACCGGCGCGCTTTTCGCCTGGATCATGGCGACCGAGCAAGTGCCGGCCAAGGTTGCCGAAACCATGCTGTCGATTTCGGACAATCCGCTGGTTTTTCTGCTGCTGGTCAATCTGCTGCTGCTGATCATCGGCACTTTCATGGATACGCTTGCGGCGCTGATCATTCTGGTGCCGGTTCTGCTGCCGATTGCGAATTCGCTTGGCATCAGCCCCATCCAGTTCGGGATCGTGCTGTGTTTCAACCTCATTCAGGGGCTGATCACACCGCCGCTTGGCATCGTGCTGTTCATTTCCTCGCAGATCGCGGGCGCGCGATTCGAGCGGGTGGTGCGAGCGCTGCTGCCCTTCCTGGTCTGCAACCTGCTGACCCTGCTTCTGATCACGCTGTTTCCCCAGCTGACGCTGAAGCTGCCCGAACTGTTGGGCTATTGATCTGGCATAGTGTGGGAGAAAACCGATGCGACGCTTTGAAGAAAAAACCGTGATCGTGACCGGAGCGGCCCAGGGGCTGGGCGCGGCCTATGCCGTGGCCTTTGCCCGCGAAGGCGCTAATGTCGCTCTTTTCGATATAGGCGACCTTGCCACCAGCGTGCAAGCCGTTGAAAAAGCGGGTGGACAGGCTCTGGCACAGCCGGTCGACATCACCGACGGGCTTGCCGTCAAGGCCGCTGTCGAACGGGTCGCCGAAACCTTTGGGTCGGTTGATATTCTCGTCAACAATGCATCGATTTCGGGCATGCTCAGCCTGTGTTCCTTCACCGGAATCAGCAGCGAGGAATGGGACCGCGTGATGTCGGTGAACGTTCGCGGCACCTTCGAATGCACCAAGGCGGCAGCCCGCCACATGCGTGAGAAGGGATATGGCAAGATCGTCAATGTCGCATCGGGGACGGCGTTCAAGGGAACGCCGGGGCTGATGCATTATGTTGCGTCCAAGGGCGCGGTGCTGGCTATGACCAGAGCCATGGCCCGTGAACTGGGCGCGGATGGCATATGCGTCAATTGCCTGGTTCCGGGCCTGACGGCGACCGAGACGATCAGCGCCAATGCCTCCTGGGACGACGACGCGGTGAATGCCAATATCGCTACGCGCGCCCTGAAACGGGAGGCCGTGCCTGCCGACCTCGTTGGAACGGTGCTGTTCATGGCCTCGCCCGAAAGCGATTTCACCACCGGCCAGAGCTTTGTCGTGGATGGCGGCTCTGTCATGACCTGATAGGGCTTTAGGCTAGATGGTCGTACCGTTTTTAACCGCCATCAAAAACATGGACGCGATCCGCCAGCGTACACAGACTGATCACAGTTGCAAACGCAGTCTCCGAGGAGATCAAACAGCTTAAGAAAGAGTTGGTTCGCGTCACCAAGGAGCATGATATCTTAGAGACTGCCTCAAAAAGAGCTGTTTGATTTCAACAGGTTATGATTCCTTCGGATTTGCAAAGATTCGATGGAGAACACGATGGTCTGGAGCGAAATCATCCGTCGGCAATATGCCCGGCGAATTGGAAGCTACGCAAGCGATATGAGGGATCGGGAATGGGCTCTGGTTGAGCCTTTTCTACCAATGCCGCGCCGTCTTGGACGCCCGCGGACCACGGATTTTCGTGAGGTCGTCAACGCTCTGCTTTACATTGCCACTGACCTGCACCCCTTGCGTCCCTCGTTCAATTTGAGAGTCTGCGGGTTAGTGATTGGTATTTTGGTTGGTCTGCGTGGGCAAGGGCCTGTGCGGCTTCTGCATCAAAACCTTCCATTTCTCGCCGCACTTCGATGGGTGTCTTGTTGCCCAGCGATGAGTGCGGCCTGACATTGTTGTAGTCGTATCGCCACAGGGCCAGTTTCCGGCGCGCTTCCTCCAACGTGTCGAACACCTCTTCATTCAACAGCTCATCGCGCAAGCTGCCATTAAAGCTTTCGATAAAGGCGTTCTGCTGCGGCTTTCCCGGGTCGATATAGTGCCACGGGATGGAGCGCTTGTCGGCCCATTGCAAAATAGCCCGACTGGTGAACTCCGTCCCATTATCGCTGACGATGCAAGCCGGCTTTCCATAAAGACGAACCAGCGCATCAAGCTCCCGAGCAACGCGTGCACCTGAGATGCTAGTATCGGCAACCAGGCACAGGTTTTCCCGGCAGCAATCATCAATCACCGCCAACACGCGGAATTTGCGGGACGCGCCGAAGCTGTCCGACAGGAAATCGAGTGACCAGCGGGCGTTGGGAGGTGCGGCCTGCGGCATCGGCGAACGTGAGCCACGTGCCCGTTTCCGTCCGCGTCGGCGTCTCACGGACAGCCCCTCTTCACGATAGAGCCGATAGAGCTTCTTGTGATTCATGATCATACCCTTGCGCTCAAGCAGGACGCCGATCCGGCGATAACCAAAACGGCGCCGAACATCGGCGATATCCTTCATCTCCTTGCGGATGTCCGGGCAGTCCGGCGGGCGGTGTCGCCGGACAGTCTTCGGGTCGACACTGACAAGCCTGCAGGCGCGGCGTTGCGAGATGTCGTGATCCCGCATCGCACGCAGCGCTGCATCTCGCCGCATGCTCAATGTCGTCAGTTGTTTCCCAGGAGGTCCTTCAGCACGGCATTGTCGAGCATCGTATCAGCCAGTAGCCGCTTGAGCTTGGCGTTCTCGTCTTCCAAAGCCTTGAGACGGGCGGCTTCGGAAACCTCCATGCCACCATACTTGGCCTTGAACTTATAAAAACTCGCCGGGCTGAGGCCGTGCTTGCGGCAAACCTCCGACGTCGGAAGACCAGCTTCCTGTTCCTTGATCATCCCAATAATCTGCGCCTCGGTGAAACGGCTCTTTCGCATAAATCTGCTCCATATGATTGAGCAAACTCTACATCAAAACGCGGGACCATGCGGGGTGCAGGTCACCACGACTGGCCGCCAATGGCGGATGCACCCTTTATTCATTCGGGGATCGGATAGAGTCTTGGGAGGAAAAAGCACTGGCGCTGACAACGGCCAAGCCCCTTATCGTCGTCGGCTGCTCTGTCGGTGGGTCATGTGCTTTGGAGGTGGCAGCACTTGCGCCTGATCGTGTCGCCGCTCTCATGTTTTCAGGTCGCCGCTGAAGGCGGATTACCCTGAAAACGAAACGTGGCGCTCAAAGCCACCTATTCGAAACCCTCAAGCCGCTGCCGTGTCTCGGTGGCGTATACGTATTTGCTGTTCACAGCAGAATTGACGGCAGCACAGGAGTGGAAAATGAAAACCTGTAAATCTTCGCCGGTGTTGCTGACGGTCATTCTCGCTTGGGTCAGATACGGCCGGTTGCGGAAGCCATCTTTTCCGCGCGCGAGGTTCCTGTCGGCGTGCGGCTTTGCCGTTGCGAGTCTGCTCTCCGTTCCCGCTCACGCCGAGCTCATCAAGGATCCGGATGACCAGTTCTGGCGAGATCTCTCGCAGGTCTTTGCGGAAGAAACGCCAGACTATGACCAGATCGCACGCCAGACGCCGGAATACCGTCAGGCTGGCGAATTCGATAAAGGCGATGTCCTTGCGGAACAGGTGTCAAAGCTGAAACGGATTAAAACCGATTTCGGATCGGACTCGCAGGTGCTGTTCCGCGCAGCCATTCGTCTTGATGACTATGATGTCGAAAGAGGCGGCTTCCCGATTAATCTCTTCGAGCCGGGTATCTATCTGGACGTTGGAAGCGGGCTGCGTTTCTCCAATGCTTCCGACTATGCCGTTCTGCCGTCCACCCCCGAAGAAGGACGGGAGATCAGGCAGAAAGAACGGGCATCATCAAGTTCGCCATCCGGACTTCTTCTGGCCGGCGACTTCCGAATGGATCCCGGACATCGCGGAGGTATGCTCGCGACGCTCTACCGGTTTGATTATGTCGACGGCAATGACACGGTGCTAGGCGGTGTGGACGGATTGCCGCAGTTTGAAGAAATGGGATTCCCCGGCTG
>NZ_JBAKFQ010000041.1:0-24241 GCF_053484255.1 Martelella sp. FLE1502 | reverse complement strand
TAATGCTCCATCTTACTCAAGAGTTGGAGCCTCCGGCAAACCCGGTGCGGTTCAACCTTATTTCGAAGGGAACACGAGTCTATGCGACCAACGGGACTGAATTCGCTGGATGAATATAACATTCAAGAAATTGCAAATGGAGATCAACCTGAAAGTGGCCTTTGGAGTATTCTTATAGCACCTTCGGCTGATGTGGCCGCGGATTTTGCTGAGCGTTATGTGCACGTATTCGACGAGATCGCTATGGGTGATTGGCACTTAATTGTGGGCGTAAATGAAGCGAATGAGGAGCGCCGACGCTGGAAGGCCAATTTCGAGTTTCAGAAAAGCATTGATGAATTCAGAAACCAATTAAAGATCAATAAAGATGTTCTAAATAAACTATGTATCGTATTCTTCGATCCATATTTGCAAGATCCCCATGAAGGCTGTGTTGTAGTGCCATTGGACGCGAAGAGAATTGGTGATGTCGCCTATTACCGACAAGGCTTCATACGCCTTCATCATGCGATACGAAAAAGCTATGATGAATGCGCACTAGATCCATACCACAAACTACCATCACGATTGACGGCTGATCTACTGGAGGCTCTCGAAAGAAATACCAGAAAGAAAGGGCTACAACCCGCTTTGTGTGAGATCGGCTCAATGCTTGCGCACGCCGTTCTAGGGGCAATAGTCAGCTCAGCAATAGGCAGGAGCCTATGAGGTCAGCATCCGAGGGCTCTGAGCAGTCGCCTTCCCACAGTCCGGCACGAAGTGCGCCGCGATAGTGGCCCGACACGGAATGCCGCTGACCTAGCGGACGCGAAGCCAAACCGGTGCAGATTGCAGGCCTATCTAATCCATTGATTTTCAAATAAAAATCTGGCGGAGAGGGAGGGATTCGAACCCTCGATACGGTTGCCCGTATGCCGCATTTCGAGTGCGGTGCATTCGACCACTCTGCCACCTCTCCATAAAGTGCCGTGGTCTGCGTTTGAACGCGGGGTGTCTCTTAGCGGGCAAAGGCTTGTCTTGCAAGAGTGAACGCGATGGTTTTTTTGGATGTTTGAGGCATGACGCGGCGCCGGGCATCCGCGCAGAAAGCCCGGCGCATGATCGCGGATGCGGCGCGCGGCCTTCCTTGCGCGTCGCATCCGCTGGAGCCCATGGACGGAACGGCAAATTTGCCGGCGCGAAAATGCATGGTTTGCGGCCGGGATTTATTGACTTCAGCGCGCGGCTCGCGTATGCACGCTTCCGGACGCGTGTGTCCTTTTGGCGCACGCATTGCTGCGGGCTTGCCCGCATTTCACCGGCAGACCGGGTTTTGAAAAGAATTTCTCTTTGAAATCCCTGCTTTAACCAGACTGACAAAAAGACGGTCGCTCTCCTTTCGGGAGCAGAACCGGGCGAGAACATGAAAGGTCAAAATATGTTCGCAGTCATCAAGACCGGCGGTAAACAGTACCGCGTCAACGCCGAGGATGTCATCACCATCGAGAAGCTCGATGGCGACGCCGGCGCGAAGATTGAATTTGCTGAAGTGCTGATGGTCGGCGAAGGCGCCGACGCCACGATCGGCGCCCCCTTCGTCAAGGGCGCGCTCGTCAAGGCGGAAGTCGTCGAGCAGACCCGCGGCAAGAAGGTCATCGCCTTCAAGAAGCGTCGTCGCCAGAACTCCAAGCGTTCGCGCGGCCATCGCCAGCATCACACGGTCGTCAAGATCACCGACATCGTCGCCGGTTGATCGTTAGAGCAGATTTCGAAGGTTTAAAGGAGAACTCCAATGGCACACAAAAAAGCTGGCGGTTCGTCGCGCAACGGTCGCGATTCTGAGTCCAAGCGCCTTGGCGTGAAGAAGTTCGGTGGCGAGAACGTCATTCCGGGCAACATCATCATTCGTCAGCGCGGCACCAAGTGGCATCCCGGCGACAATGTCGGCATGGGCAAGGACCACACCATTTTTGCCAAGATTGAAGGCAACGTGACATTCCGCGCGCGCGCCAATGGCCGCATGTATGTGTCCGTGGCCCCGAAACACGCAGAAGCAGCGGAATAAGCCGGACCGCTTAAAAAATAGCCGGCGTCACATCGACCCGGCTTAGATTTTCAGGTTACCGGACCTGGATTTTGAAAAGAGAAGGGAAGATGGGACGCCACCATCTTCCCTTCTTTCGTTTCAAACCAGGAGAGGACCTGACAATGCAAAGGGATTTACAAAGGGAGAGCCAATCCCGGCTTTCCAGAGAGCGGCTGAGGCCCGACCAACAAAGGCGGGATTGCCCCGTTCTTCTTTCGCAAAGGCTTGTTCTGAGAGCCCCGCACGAAGATGACATTGACGCCATTGCCCATCTCGCCAACAACGAAAAAATCGCGACCATGGTGTCGCGCATGCCGCATCCCTACACTGCAACAGATGCCGCCAATTTCGTGGAGCGAACCAAAGAGGGCGCGATCGGCAATTGCGTCTATGCCATCACCAAGGCCGACAACGGCGAATTCCTCGGTTGCTGCGGTATCGAGAACATTCCGTATGAGGAGGATATCGTCGAGATCGGCTACTGGCTGGGCGAGCCCTATTGGGGCCATGGCTACACCACCGAAGCCGTCCAGGTGCTGATCGACATGATCTTCCGCACGCGCAACGAGGTCGACCACATCGACGCCCGCTGCCGGGTCGTCAACGAGCGGTCGCGCCGGGTGCTGCACAAGTGCGGCTTCCAGTTCCAGGGCCCCGGCATGGTGCAGTCGCTTGCCGTCGGCAGCGCGGTCTCAGTCGAATGGTACCGCCTCGACCGGCGCAACTGGATGTCGCTGAAGAGCTGGGGAGGCCAGCGATGAGCGCGGCGGCCGAGATGCTCGGCGCCTGCCCCATCGTCGATACCCCGCGGCTGACGCTGCGGCCGGTTCGCGTCACGGATGCCGAACGGATCGCGGGCCTGCTGGCCGATCCGGAGATCACCCGGATGCTCGCCCGCGTGCCGTCTCCCTATACGCTGGAAGACGCGGTCGAGTGGCTGAGCCATGTGGGAAACGACGACAGCTGGCCGGTGGCGATCACCCAGCCGGGCGATGGCGTTGCGATCGGGCTGGTCTCGATTGAGCGGCGGCAGGGCGGCTATCATCTCGGCTACTGGCTGGGGCGCTACTATTGGGGCCGCGGCTTCATGAGCGAGGCGGTCTCGGGTGTCGCGGAACGGTTTTTCGCTGAAACCGGCGCAACGCTCCATTCCGGCGCGTTCTCCGACAACCCGGCCTCGCTCAGGGTGTTGCAGCGGCTCGGCTCCAAGATCACCGGCCAGCGCGAAATCTGGTCGGTCAGCCGCGGAAGGATGACACAGGAGATCACCACCGCGCTGACGCCGGCGCTGTTCACGCCATACCGGTTTTGATGTCTGGCCGGGCCGCCAGCGCGGCCCGGCACGCATGCCAAAATTCACGATAATCTTTGACCTTCGCCCGCATGGCCTATATCGATGCGGCAATCACTCAAACTGAAGCGACGGAACGATGAAATTTCTCGATGAGGCAAAGGTCTATATCCGCTCCGGCGATGGCGGGGCGGGCTCGGTGTCGTTTCACCGCGAGAAGTTCATCGAGTTCGGCGGCCCGGACGGCGGCGATGGCGGGCGCGGCGGCGATGTCTGGGTCGAGGCCGTCAACGGGCTCAACACGCTGATCGATTTCCGCTACCAGCAGCATTTCAAGGGCGCGACCGGCGGCCACGGCATGGGCCGCAACCGCACCGGCGCCAAGGGCGAAAGCGTGACGCTCAAGGTTCCCGTCGGCACCCAGGTGTTCGAGGAAGACAGTGAAACGCTGATCTGCGACCTGACGCGCGAAGGCGAGCGTTACCGGCTGGCCGCCGGCGGCAATGGCGGCTTCGGCAATGCCCATTTCAAATCCGCGACCAACCAGGCCCCGCGCTGGGCCAATCCTGGCCTCGAAGGCGAGGAAAAGACGATATGGCTCCGGCTGAAGCTGATCGCCGATGCCGGGCTCGTGGGCCTGCCGAACGCCGGCAAGTCGACCTTCCTTGCGACCGTCACAAGGGCGCGGCCGAAGATCGCCAACTATCCGTTCACCACGCTGCATCCCAATCTCGGCGTTGCCAGCATTGACGGGCGCGAGTTCATCCTCGCCGATATTCCGGGCCTTATCGAAGGCGCGCATGAGGGCGTTGGCATCGGCGACCGCTTCCTCGGCCATGTGGAACGCACCCGCGTGCTGCTGCATCTCGTCTCGAGCCTTGAGGAAGATGTCGCCACGGCCTACGCGACGGTGCGCAAGGAACTGGAAGCCTATGATGTCGAACTCGGCGAAAAGCAGGAAATCGTTGCGCTGTCGCAGGTCGATATACTCGACGACGACACCCTGAAGGAAAAGCGCGAGGCGCTTGAAAAGGCAAGCGGCGGGCCGGTTCATGCCATTTCCGCCGTCGCCCAGATCGGTATGACCGAGGTTCAGCGCGAGCTTGCCAAGGTCATCCGCGCGGAGGAGGCCCGCCTTGGGCTTGCGGCCCCCGAACCTGCCGAGGACAAGGGCCGCCACGACAAATGGGAGCCCTGACATGAGCGGGCGTACGCTTGCCCATTATCGCCGCATCGTCATCAAGATCGGTTCGGCGCTGCTGGTGGATGGCGCGACGGGCCTGAAGCGCGGCTGGCTTGAAAAACTGTCCGCCGATATCGCTGGCCTGAAGGCCGCCAGCGTCGAGGTGCTCGTGGTGTCCTCCGGCGCGATCGCGCTCGGGCGCACCGTGCTCGGCGCGCCATCGGGCGCGCTAAAGCTGGAAGAGGCGCAGGCAGCAGCAGCCGTCGGCCAGATCGGGCTTGCCGGCGCCTGGACCGAAAGCCTTAAAACGCATGACATCATCGCCGGGCAGATCCTGCTGACGCTGCAGAACACCGAGGAGCGCCGGCAATATCTCAACGCCCGCGCCACGCTCCGGCAATTGCTGAAGCTCGGCGCCGTGCCGATCATCAACGAGAATGACACGATCGCCACCAGCGAGATCCGCTATGGCGACAATGATCGGCTGGCAGCCCGCGTCGCCACCATGATCGGGGCCGATCTTCTGGTGCTGCTGTCCGACATTGACGGGCTCTACACCGCCCCGCCGCATCTGGACCCCGATGCCCGTTTCCTCGCGGAAATCGAGGCGATCACGCCGGAGATCGAGGCGATGGCGGGCGGAGCCGCCTCCGAGCTGTCGCGCGGCGGCATGCGCACCAAGGTCGAGGCCGGCAAGATCGCGACCGCCTCCGGCTGCGCCATGATCATCGCGTCGGGCAAGATCGATCATCCTTTGCAGGCGATCGCGGACGGCGCGCGCCATTCGATGTTCCATGCCTCGCGCGCGCCCGTCAGCGCCCGCAAGACCTGGATCGCCGGCCAGCTTCTGCCCGCCGGCACGATCCATATCGATGACGGCGCGGTTGCGGCCTTAAAGCGCGGCAACAGCCTGCTCGCTGCCGGCGTTACCGCGGTTGACGGGCATTTTTCGCGCGGCGACACTGTCGCCATCGTCAACCCGAAGGGCGGCGAGATCGCCCGCGGGCTTTCAGGCTATGACAGCGACGAAGCCCGGATGATCGCAGGCAAGAAGACCGCCGGCATCGAGGCGATTCTGGGCTATCCCGCCCGCGCCGCGATGGTGCATCGCGACGACCTCGTGATGTCGGTAGCAAAACGGGAAGGATCAGCCCATGCTTGATCAGGTTCAGGATGTGAAAACCACGATGGCCGATCTCGGCCGCCGCGCCCGCAAGGCCGCAAGCGCGCTGGCGATCGCGCCGACGGAAACCAAGAACGCGGCGCTCGCCGCCATGGCCGATGCGATCGAGGCGGATAGCGACGCCATTCTCGCCGCCAACCGGCAAGATGTCGCCCGCGCGAAGGAAAACGGCGTCGCCGGCTCCTTCATCGACCGGCTGGAACTGAATGCGGACCGGATCAAGGCGATGGCCGACGGCATCCGCGCAATCGCCGCGCTTGCCGATCCGGTCGGCGACGTGATCGCCGCCTGGGACCGCCCCAACGGGCTGAAGATCGAGCGCGTGCGCACGCCGCTCGGCGTGATTGGCGTGATCTATGAAAGCCGCCCCAACGTGACGGCGGATGCCGGCGCGCTGTGCCTGAAGGCCGGCAACGCCGTAATCCTGCGCGGCGGCTCGGATTCGGCGCAGTCCTCCGGCGCGATCCATGCAGCGCTTGCCGCCGGCCTGAAAAAGGCCGGCCTGCCGGAAGACGCGATCCAGATCGTGCCGACCACCGACCGCGCCGCCGTCGGCGAAATGCTATCGGGCCTTTCCGGCAATATCGACGTGATCGTGCCGCGCGGCGGCAAGAGCCTCGTCGCGCGCGTCCAGTCTGAGGCGCGTGTGCCGGTCTTCGCCCATCTCGAAGGGCTCTGCCATATTTATGTCGACAAATCCGCCGATCTCGACATGGCGCGCGAGATCGTCGTCAACGCCAAGATGCGCCGCACCGGGATTTGCGGGGCCGCCGAAACGCTGCTGATCGATCGCGCGGCTGCCGATAAGTTTGCGACCCCGCTGATCGAGGCGCTGGAGGCGAAAGGCTGCCTGGTGCGCGTCGACCACGACATGATCGACTATGCCCGCGGCCGCGACGAGGCGAGCGAGGACGACTGGACCACGGAATATCTCGACGCCATCATCGCGGTGAAGCTGGTCGACGGTATTTCCGGGGCGATCGAACACATAGGAAAATATTCCTCGCACCATACGGAAGCCGTGATTGCCGAGGACCCGGAGGTGGTCGCCCGCTTCTTCAACGAGATCGATTCCGCGATCCTGCTGCACAATGCCTCCACCCAGTTCGCCGATGGCGGCGAGTTCGGCATGGGCGCGGAGATCGGGATTGCCACCGGCAAGATGCATGCGCGCGGGCCGGTCGGCGTCGAGCAGCTCACCTCGTTCAAATATCTGGTGCGCGGCAGCGGCCAGACGCGGGCCTGACGGCTTGACGGAGATCGCGCGCCGCCACCTCGTCATGCCGCATCTTCAGCCCGGCATGACGGTCGGTCTGTTCGGCGGTTCGTTCAATCCGCCGCATGAGGGCCATCTTCTGGTGGCGAAGCTTGCGCTCCAGCGGCTCGGCCTCGACCAGCTCTGGTGGCTGGTGACGCCCGGCAATCCGCTGAAAAGCGGCAATGGCCTCGCCCCGCTTGCCGAGCGGCTGGCGCTTTCGGACACCATGGCCGGCGATCCGCGCATCCGGGTAACGGCTATCGAAAGGACGCTTGGCACGGCCTATACCGCCCGCACAATTCGCCACATCATCCGCCGCAACCCGGCGGTGCACTTCGTCTGGATCATGGGCGCTGACAATCTCGGCGACTTCCACCGCTGGCAGGAATGGCGGCGGATTGCGGCCACCGTGCCGATCGCCGTCATCGATCGGCCCGGCGCGACGCTGACCTATCTCTCCTCCAAGGCGGCCCGCACGCTCGACAAAGCCCGTGTGCCCGAACGCGCGGCGAGAGCCCTGCCGCGGATGAAGCCGCCGGCCTGGACCTTCATCCACGGCCCGCGCTCGGCCGTCTCCTCGACAGCGCTCAGACTGGAAAACAAGAGATGAAGCTTGAGATCGTCGCCGACATCACCGATCCCGGCAAGCCCGGCGGGGCGAGCGACGACCGCTATGGCTGGAACGCGCATTCGGTCTTCGTCATCGACGGCGCGACCGGCATCGGCGAGCGGGAGGTGATGGCCGAGGGCGATGCCGCCTGGCTTGCGACCCATGCGGCGCGGATGTTCGCCGCCGCGGGAGACCGGCCCGTTGCCGAGACCGTCGCCGCGATCAACGCCTCGGCGCGGGATCTCTACCATGCAGCCGCCGGCACTGACGACCTGCCCCGCTACATGTGGCCCGCCGCCGCCTTCCAGATGCTGCGGATCGAGGACAATCGCCTCGTCACCTACGGGCTTGGCGATTGCCGGCTGTTCCTTCAGGACGAAGCCGGTCATGTTTTCGAAACCACGGCGCTGAAGGGCAATCGCGAGAAGGAGATCGCCGCCGCCCGCGCCCATTTGGAACGCATCGGCGGTTTCAAGGGCGCCGCCGATATCGCCGGCGATGCCGAGACCTTGGCGATGCTGCGCGCCGGCCGCGCCCGCCAGAACACGCCGGACGGCAAGGTCTTCACGCTCGGCCTCGTGCCGGCGGCGGCGGACCATATCGTCCGGGAAGATTGCGGCCTGGAAGCGCCGGTGCGCGGCCTGCTGTGCTCGGATGGTTTTGCCGCTCTTTGCGACAATTACGACGCGTTTTCGCCCGCCGGCCTGATCGATGTAGCCTTTCGCGACGGACTCCCACCGCTTCTTGAACGCCTGCGCCAAATCGAGCGGATCGACGATCCCGAAGGCGAGAAATTCCCGCGCTACAAGGTCAGCGATGACGCCGCGGCGGTTGCCTTCCGGATTCTTCCCTGAAGCCTGCCTTCAAATTTGCGCAGGAAAACCCTTGCAACAGACTGCCTTTGGCATCACCTTTATAGCCAGCGGCCCGCCGGAGTGACGAGTCGCATTCGTGCTTGGTCCGGATGAAAGGAAGAACCCTGACAACATTGCACGCGAAGGGCGCGGATACCGCGCCGCAGAGCAGCAGAAGCGACGCTTATGCCGCCGATGAGGCTCTTGCCACCGTCCTCGCCAGCCTTGAGGATTCGAAGGCAGAAGATATTGTGACCATTGACATTCGCGGAAAATCGGCTCTCGGCGACCATATGGTGGTTGTCTCCGGGCGCTCGAACCGTCACGTCATGGCGATTTGCGACCATCTGGTCAAGGACATCAAACAGTCGGGCGCGGGCACGCCCAAGGTCGAGGGCCAGGAGTCCGGAGACTGGGTGCTGATCGACACCGGCGACGTGATCGTCCATGTGTTCCGGCCGGAAGTCCGCGAATTCTACAATATCGAGAAGATGTGGTCGGCGCCTGAAATGAACGAGGCGCGCCTGCACTAGCAGCATGCTGCTCAGAGTCGGCGTGAACTGCCCGAACGGACCGCGCGGTGCATGACGCACTGCGTGACGCGGTTGTTGCGGGCCGAAAGAAAAGCATATGCAGATCGGTATTTTCGCGGTCGGCCGCCTGAAATCCGGCCCGGAGAAGGAGCTTGTCGCCCGTTATCTCGACCGGCTGAAGAAGACCGGCAAGGCGCAGGGGCTCGATTTTTCCAGGGTCATCGAGGTCAATGAAAGCCGCGCCGGCAACGCTGCCACCCGCAAGCGCGAGGAGGCGGCGGCGCTTGAGGCCGCGATCTCGCCCGATACCGTGCTGGTGCTGCTTGACGAGACCGGCAAGTCCTTCGACAGCGTGGGCTTTGCCGCCCAGATCGAGAAATACCGCGATGCCGGCAAGCGCGAGATGTTGTTCGCGATCGGCGGCGCCGACGGGCTTGACCCCGCTCTTACCGAACGCGCTGATCTGACGATCAATTTTGGCGCGATGACATGGCCGCACCAGATCGTCCGCATATTGCTGGCCGAACAGCTTTACCGCGCCGTGACCCTGCTTTCCGGCCATCCCTATCACCGCGCCTGAACGTGGTAAGAATCATCAAAATTTTGTGTGTTCTTGCGTCGTTGATATTTCGTTAATCTCTCCGCGATCAAAATCCACTTTTCCTCGCGCGGAAACGGATATGGCGGCAACCAGATCATTGCGGATCATCCTCGCCTGCGGCATCGCCGCCTGGGCCTTGCCCGCGCTCGCCGTCGCGCAGGAGCCGACCGCCGGATCGGCCGAGCTCGTCGACAGGCTTTCAAACGAACGCTCCGAAAAGGCGGTCGAACTCGACCAGATCGAAAACTCGATCGCGCTTTCGAAGGAAAAGATCGCCTCGCTTACGGCCGAGATCGACGCCCTTTCCGGCGATACCGCAAGCCTGAAGGAGGCGCTCGTGGCCTCGGCCGAGCGTCGGCGCGGGCTGGAGGAGCAGATTGCCGCGGCCGAAACCCGGCTTGCCGAACTCTCGGACCAGGAGGAGGCGCTGAAAGCTTCGCTCAATGCCGAGCGCGATGTGCTGGCCGATGTGCTCGCAGCGCTTCAGCGCATGGGCCGCGATCCGCCGCCGGCCCTTCTGGTCGCCCCCGGCGATGCGCTCGATTCGGTCCGAAGCGCCATCCTGCTGAACGGCGTTGTGCCGGAAATGCGGGCCCGGATGGAAACTGTGCTGGCCGACCTGACATCGCTGCGGACGGTCAAGGCCGAGCAGCAGCAGGCCCGCGACGGACTTGCGGCCGACCTCGACAGCCTTGCCGAGGAAAGACGGCGCATGGACCTGCTGATCGCCGAAAACGAGAGATCCCGGGAAACCAGCGCGAAGCAGCTCGAAGCCGAGCGCCGCCAGGCCGAACTGCTGGCCGCGCGCGCGACCGACCTCAACGGCCTGATCGCCAGCCTGGAGACCGAAATCACGTCGGCCCGCAACGCCGCCCTTCTGGCGCGGCAGGAGGCCGAACGCCGCCGGCAGATGACCGAGGCGCAGCAGATCGAGGCGCGCCAGCGCGCGCTTTCGGCAACGCCCGATAAAAACCGCATTACGCCTGCATATCCATTCTCTGATCTGAAAGGCCGTCTGATCCTGCCGGTTTCGGGCGAAATCCTGCGCCGCTACGGCGATCCGGACGGAACGGGCCATACGGCGACCGGAATGACCATTGCCGCGCGACCGGGCGCGCTCGTCAGCGCCCCCGCCGACGCGACGGTGGTTTACGCCGGGCGCTTCAGAAGTTACGGAGAGATGGTCATCCTCAATGTCGGCGACGGGTATCATATCGTCATGACCGGCATGGAGGATCTCAAGGTTCGCCAGGGCGATTTCATATTCTCCGGCGAGCCGCTGGCCGAAATGGGCACAAGACGGATCGCGAGCGCTGCGACAATGGCGCTGGAAACGGACAGGCCGACACTCTACATTGAGTTCCGACACAATGGGAAGCCGGTCGATTCTCAACCCTGGTGGGTGGACAATATTGATGGAAAGGCACGCAATGATACGTAGGGCAACGCTTCTGCTGGCGGGCGCCGCACTGGGCGCAGCGGCGACCGGCATTCTGGTTTCGGCCGATATACCGGCGCGCGCGGCCGGCGACGATTCGACCTACCGCGAAATGTCGCTGTTCGGCGATGTGTTCGAGCGGGTGCGCAGCCAGTATGTCTCGCCGCCCGACGAAGAGAAGATGATCCAGGATGCGATCAATGGCATGCTGAGCGGGCTCGACCCGCATTCGAGCTATATGACGGCAGAAGAATCCGAAGAGATGCGCGACCAGTCGAAGGGCGAATTCGGCGGGCTCGGCATCGAGGTGACGATGGAGGATGACGTCGTCAAGGTCGTCGCACCCATCGACGATACGCCCGCCTCCAATGCCGGCGTGCTGGCCGGCGACAAGATCGTCGAGATCGACGGCGAGAGCGTGCGCGGCCTTTCTCTCAACGATGCGGTCGACCGCATGCGCGGCGAGGTCGGCGAGCCGATCGACATCACCATTCTGCGCGATGGCGTGGCCAAGCCGATCGAGATGACGATCGTGCGCGGGGTGATTCCGGTGCAGTCGGTCAAATGGCGCGTCGAAAATGACGATATCGGCTATATCCGGCTGACCACCTTCATGAACGAGAAGCTCGACGAAAGCCTTGTCGAGGCGATTGACGAGATCAAGAAGGAAGTGCCGGAAGACGAGCTGAAGGGCTATATTCTCGACCTCCGTCTCAACCCGGGCGGCTTCCTCAATCAGGCCGTCGCGGTGGCCGACACCTTCCTTGACGAAGGCGAAGTCGTTTCCACCCGTGGCCGCAATTCCAGCGAGACCCGCCGCTTCGATGCGGGCCCCGGCGATCTGACCGACGGCAAGCCGCTGGTCGTGCTCGTCAATGGCGGCTCCGCCTCGGCATCCGAGATCGTCGCCGGCGCGCTGCAGGACCTGAAGCGGGCGACGCTGGTCGGCACCCGCACCTTCGGCAAGGGCTCGGTCCAGACCATCGTTCCGCTCGGTTCGGAAGGCTCGCTGCGGCTGACAACGGCGCTCTACTACACGCCGTCGGGCACCTCGATCCAGGGCACCGGCATCAGCCCCGACATCGTTGTCGAGCAGGTGCTGCCGGAAGACCTTGAAGGCCTGATCCGTCCGGAAGGTGAATCCGCGCTGCGCGGCCATATCCAGGGTGATGCGGAAACCGACGAGGGCTCCGGCTCGGTCGCTTATGTTCCGCGCGAGACCGAGGACGACGTGCAGCTGAAATACGCGATCGACCTGCTCGAAGGCAACGTCACCGACGACGCCTTCCCGGCCGATCCTGACAAGGCCGTCCAGGAGCTTCAGGCCGCCAAGGCCCCGGAACCCGAAAAGGAAATGGAAGACGCCCACTGAGGCGTTGCCGCGAACAGGAGGCCGGGGCACGCTCCGGCCTTCTGGCTACTGACAAAGCGCCGGGCGTTGACCATCGTGTGTCATGGGCCCTTCGTATTGTGTCATGCTCGGACTTGATCCGAGCATCCAGGCGGTTTAAGTCGCTGAATTTTCAAGGATTTATAACGAAGATTTTGCCAGTCTGACTGGATCCTCGGGTCAAGCCCGAGGATGACCCAGAGTGTGGGAGACGTTTGTCAGCAAACTGAGCCCTCTTTTCTTGCAAGACCTTTCCTTTTTGCGGGTCTCATCCCCGGCTACGCCCCGGCGGACGGCGGAGCATCAGTCAGAGGCTACTTCTCTACCAGCTTCAAATTCCGGTCGAAGACCTTCAGCACCTGTTTCAGGTCGTGCCCACGCTTTAGCACCATGCCGGCGGTGTTGGTGACCGAGAAGGCGCCCTGGCGGGCGGCGAGTTTGGGGTTTTTCTCGATCCGGTAGAGCGGCATTTCGCCGGCGCGTTTGAAGACCGAGAACACCGCCTTGTCCTTCAGGTGGTCCAGCGCATAGTCGCGCCACTCGCCCTCGCCGACCATGCGGCCGTAGATCCAGAGGATCGCGTCCAGTTCGCGCCGGTGGAAGGTCACCGGCAGGGGCTCGGCCTTCTGGCCGGCGCGATATTGGCTGAGCTCCACCACATTGGCGTTGGCGGCAGCCCGGCCGCGTTGCGTTTCCGGCTTGTCAGCCATGGCGTCTCCGCTTCGCAAACATGACACTTACAAGACAGTCTGCCCGTATCAGCCAAAATTGCAAGGCCGGTGTGGCGTGAGCGTGGCCAACGCTTTGTTAACCGAAACCGGTTATCCCTTGTTAAGTGCGTTTGTAAGAGTTCAGTATCCATGCGTTCAGGCCCCCCAGAGCTGCCCGTCTTGCCGGACATGCCGCGCGCAGTGCGCTTCGGCCGCCGGCCGAAAGGGGCGCGGCCATGAGCATCATACGCAAGGACCTCGGCCAGCGTCCGCCGGCCCGCCTCAAATCCAAGCTCTCCGTCGTCCAGCCCGGTAAGGCCGTACCCGATATCCGCCTTGAAGTCAGAAGCGGCGGCGAGTTCTCGCTCTATTCGCAAGCGCCCGACCATATGGAGCCGGCGATGGACCGGCTGGCGGAGAGCGCGATCGAGCGCAACATCTTCCAGACCCCGGCCTTCCTGCTGCCGGCGCTCGGCGAGCGCCACTCTCTGCTGCGCGTGGCGCTGATGGAAGACGGCGACAGCGATGACAATCTGACCGCACTGATGACCTTTTCGGTGCGCGGCAACGGCTCGCACCTGCTTGCCCACGCAATCGGCGATATCGGCTATCACGCGCCGCTGATCTCGCGCCACCGGCCGATGGCGACGCTCGACCAGCTGTTCGAGGCGCTTGCCGGTTCGCTGGTCAACCTGCCGGGCATCGCCGTGTTTCCGCATCTCTTGGCAGATGGCGCGTTCATGCGCTTCGCCCGCGCGGTGGCCGCTGCCCGCGGCCTTGCCTTCCGGGTGACCCACGCCCGCCGCAGGCGCGCGCTTTCGGGCCCAATCAATCCCGCAGGCGCCGCGCTGACGCCCGGCGAGCGCGAGGCCTGGCAGGCCAATCTTGCAAAGTGGGAAGCGCTGAACGCGCGCGGGAAGATCGGCTACCACATCGCCCGCAACCCATCCGAAACCGCGCTGATGCTGGAGGAGCTTTCAGCGCTCACGACCACGGTCGCGGAAGACCGGTCCCGGTTTGCGGCGCTGCTGCCCACGGCGAAGAAGCTCGGCCGTAACGACCAGCTTCGCATCCACGCGCTTTATCTTTCGGGCGAGATGATTGCGGCGGCGATCCAGCCGGTTACGGCCGGCGAAGCCTGGATCTGGCAGGTGTTCGTGCGGCCCGACATGGAACAGGAAGCTGTCGACGAGCAGTTGATCATGCGGCTGACGGAATGGAACACCCGCGATGCCAATATCGCGGTGACCCGCGCAGCCCCCGGCGTCGGGCCCTATCTGGCAGAGCGCTTCTGGCCGGTCGAGGAGGGCTATGCCACGCTGATGGTCGCGATCCGCCCCGGCATGGAGCGCGCGATCGACGCGCTGGCCCGCGAGCACCGGGACTGAGCGTTCAAAACGTTCTCAAGAGAGAAATCGAAGCGTCAGGAGCACTTCTTCAGGCGCGAGTCTTCCGGCCGGTTCATCAGCGCGAAAATATCGATATCGGAGAGCAGCGGATGAAATTCTCCGTCGGAATCCGCCCTGATCAGCACATCGAGCGGCACTGCGGGGGCCACCATCGCGCCGTTCCAGCAGGTGGAATCGAGATCGACCTCGAAGCCCGGCTTGGCGCTGCCGGCGCCGCGCGCGGCCGCCATCTGCTCCTGCTGGTCGCGCAGGCGCAACGCATCGGCGGGCGCCAGTCTCAGCAGCGTCACCACCTGCCCTGGCTTGCGGAATTCGGCGACCGCCGCATCGACCTTCTCGGAATCGGCATTCACCAGCGTGTAGTCCTGGCTGATATCGCCGCCCGCGCCGCGCTGATAGACGGTCAGTTCGACCTCGCCCTTCGGCAGCCGGAATTCCTCGGGCGCCAGAACCGCGATCCGGAGCGACGCCGGATTGGCGGCGATCGGCGTGGGGATCGGCTCGGAGGCCCCCGGCAGGAACGAGAACGTCGAACAGGCCGAAAGCAGCACTGCTGCCGAAACTGCCAGGGATTTTGCCAGAAAACGCATGATGCCGACCGTCTTGCTTGTTTGTTGGGGCGAAGCTAACCAATCATGATTAAAGACGGGTAAATCCAGAGTCGGTGCAGTGCCTGCCCACAGTGCCTGACGGGCCCTACGCCCCGAGATGGCGCTCGCCGCGGGCCTTGGCCAGCGCGATCTGGTGCTGGCGCTCGCGGAAGCGGGCGCGGTCGGTCTCCGAATAGCTGTCGGCGCAATGCGGGCAGGAAACGCCTTCCTCGTAGTCGGCGGAAAGCTTGTCCTCGGGCGTCACCGGATGGCGGCAGGCGTGGCAGAGCTCGTGCTCGCCTTCCTTCAGGCCATGGGTGACCGAAACGCGCTCGTCAAAGACGAAGCAGGCGCCGTCCCAGAGGCTTTGCTCCTCCGGCACTTCCTCGAGATATTTGAGAATGCCGCCCTTCAGATGATAGACCTCGTCGAAGCCCTGCTCCTTCATGAAGGCGGTCGCCTTTTCGCAGCGAATGCCGCCGGTGCAGTACATCGCGATCTTCGGCTTGTTGTGGAGGCCCTGGTTTTCGGCGACCCAGCGGGGGAATTCGCGGAAGGTCTTGGTCTTCGGATCGACCGCGCCGCGAAAGATGCCGATCGCGGTCTCGTAATCATTGCGGGTGTCGATCACGATCGTGTCGGGATCGGAAATCAGGTCGTTCCAGTCCTTCGGCTCGACATAGGTGCCGACCGTCTTCAGGGGATCGATATGATCGACGCCCATGGTGACGATTTCCTTCTTCAGACGCACCTTCATGCGATTGAACGGCATTTTCGAGGCGTGGCTTTCCTTGTGCTCCATGCCGGCAAGCTCCGGCCGGGCGCGAATGAAGGCGAGCAACTTGGCGATGCCCTCTGGCGTGCCTGCGATCGTGCCGTTGATGCCTTCATGGGCGAGAAGCAGCGTGCCCTTGACGCCGTTGTCGTCGGCTGCGGCCTGAAGCGGCGCGCGGAACGATTCATAATCGGCGAAGCGGGCAAAATGATAAAGAGCTGCGACCAGATAGGACATGGCCTGTCTCCGCGTTACGTTTTCAATCGGCAGGGCGTGTTTGCGGCCAATACACCCATTGCTGAGGCTTTGCAATTGTCAGCCTTCGCCGCGCGCGACGCGCTTGCGCCAGAGCGTCTTGACAATCGCGCTCTCGATTTCCGCCTCGTCGTCGAACACCTTGCGGGCGTTCTTCACCGCCCGGCGGCGCAACCGCGCCCTTTGCGCGATCGCTTCCTCGCGGCAGATCCGGAGGGTCTTACCGGAAAGCGTCGGCACGTCCGGGCCGTCGAGCAGCGCGATCATCACACTGAGATCATGCTCGTGGCCGATGAGGTCGGCAAGCGCCTTGGCGTCGGCGCGTTTGGCCTTCAGTGCCGTCGGCCAGATATCGGCGACAAGCGCACAGAACATCCAGTAGGTCTGCGCCTCCTTGCGCAAATCGTGAAAATGCTCGTCCGTCGCCTCGGCCCGCACCGCCATGACGGCGACATGGGCGGAAGCAAGCTGCTTGCGCCAGGCCTTGGCGATCGCCTTTTCCGGCGATTTCCCGTCGAAATCCTGGTCTTCGACCGCCGCGATCGCCTCCCGGCAGACGCCGATCGCCGCCTTTACCTTCTTCTGCAGCGCATCCTCGGAAACCGCCCTGGCATCGCGCCGGACGATCAGCGCCGCCTCCAGCAGCCCGAGCGCCATGTCGACTTTTCCATCGGCCGCACTCAGCCTGAGATAGCGGACGCATTCGATCAGCGCGGCTGCATCCCGGTCGGCCGAAAGGGAATTCGCCAGATCGCGGATGCGGGCATTTTCCGCTTTCGCAAAATCCTTCGCGGCGGGGCGAACCAGCCGGTAGAGGCCGCGCACCCGCTTGAACTTCTTGCGGGCGTCGTGAACCGCCTCATGGACGCCGTTCGGCTGCTTCTTCAGGGCGCGGATCGCGTCCTCAAGCTGGGAGACGGCGACTTTCCGGACGGCGGCGTCGAAAGGGCGATCGGGATCGAGCGAGAATGCCATATCAGTCTGCCTCCTCAGGATGCCGGCCGGTTTCCGACAGCGTCTGGTTGAGATAGCGCGGGTCGCCGGTCACCTCGCGGCCGAGCCAATCGGGAAGCGGCGGCGTGGCGGCCTCATCAGGCAGTTCCACCTCCGCCACCACGAGGCCCGCGAGATCGCCGTGATAGACATCGATTTCCCAGACATATGCGCCGTCGGCGAGACAGTAGCGGGTCTTGTCGATGACGGCGCCCAGCGCATGGCTCACAAGTTCCAACGCATCGGCAAGCGGGATGTCATATTCATATTCATCGCGACTGAGCGCGGCCCCGCCGAACTTCATCGTCAGCCGCGCGCGGCCGCCATCGAAGATACGCACCCGCGCGGAGCGCTGCGGTCCGCTCATCAGATAGGCCTGGGTCAGGCGGACACCTTTCTCCGCGCCATCTTTCCAGCCGTCGCCATCGACCAGAAACTTGCGCTCGATTTCCTTGGCCATGATCGTTCTCCCGGACGCTGTCAGCCCTGCCTCTGGCGTTCACGCCGCCGTGATGAAATTCCCTTATGAAGATCACTGCGCCCGCAGGCAATGGGCAGCAAAGAATAACCCCGTTCCGGGGCTCGACTTGCCGGCTTTGCCGGGGTATCCCATGGACAATATCAACCACGAAAGCGGTGCGAGAATGGAAGCGAAAACTGAAACCCTCCTCAAGGCGCTGACGGCGCAACCCGTCATTCCGGTGATGATCGTGGAATCCGTCGAACACGCCGTGCCGCTGGCGCGCGCGCTGGTGGAAGGCGGGCTCAAGACGCTGGAAATCACGCTGCGCACCGATGCCGCGCTCGACGCCATCAAGGCGATGACCGACGAGATCGAAGGGGCCGTGATCGGGGCGGGCACCATCCTTTCGGCGCGCGATTATGCCGCAGCCGAAAAGGCGGGCGCCGAGTTCATCGTCTCGCCCGGCATCAACGGCGATATTCTCGATGCCGCAGACGACAGTGACGTGCCGCTGCTGCCGGGCACGGCGACGGCCAGCGAAGTGCTGTCGCTGCGCGAGGAAGGCTACCGGGTGATGAAGTTCTTCCCCGCCGAACAGGCCGGCGGCGCGCCCTATCTGAAGGCGCTCTCCTCGCCGATCCCCGATGTCATGTTCTGCCCCACCGGCGGCGTGTCGCTCGCCAATGCGCCGGATTACCTGAAGCTTCCCAACGTCATCTGCGTCGGCGGTTCCTGGGTTGCGCCGAAGGACATGGTCGCGCGCGGCGACTGGGACGGCATCCGCAAGCTTGCCGAAGAGGCCTGCGCGACGCTGAAGGCCTAGGCCGTCGCTGTTTCAAGGTGTTGGCGACCCCGGCCCTTCGTCGGGGTCTTTCCAATTGCAAAGGTATTGCGATGCAGGATCTGAGGAATTTTGCGCCACGGGAGCGCCCGCAGCCGATCGTCGCCGAAGGCGCGAGCGTGACTGTCGAGCCTTATGACGGCGCACGCCAAGCCGTTGAGCTCTGGGAAGGGCTCGGCGGGACAGCGGACGCGATCAACGGTCTTCTGAAGTATTTTCCGAACGGACCGTTTGCCGATGCTTCGGATTTCCGCGCCTGGCTCGACCGCGAGAATGCCTCGGGTAGCTATATCACCCGCGTCTTCCGCGCGAAGGAAACCGGCAGGCTGGTCGGCATGGCGAGCTATATGCGGCTCGACGAAAAGAACGGCGTGATCGAAGTCGGCGCGGTGGCGCATGGCCCGGCGATGCAGCGCTCGACCATGGCGACCGAGGTTCACTACCTGATGGCGCGCCACATCTTCGACGATCTCGGCTACCGTCGCTATGAGTGGAAGCTCAACAACGAGAACGAAAAGAGCCATGCCAGCGCGAAGCGGCTCGGCTTTACCTATGAGGGCACCTTCCGCAACCATATGGTCGCCAAGGGCCGGAACCGCGACACCGCCTGGTATGCGATGATCGACAGCGAATGGCCGGAACGCAAGGCGGCCTTCGAGGCGTTTCTGGCGCCGGACAATTTCACCGCCGATGGCAGGCAGATCCGCACACTTGCCGAGATCAGGGAGGCTGGCGCGCATGGCTGATCAACCCACCGGCAACCGCTCGACGATCATCGCCGCGGCGCTGATCTTTTTCGGCCTGCTGACCGGCGGTTATTTCCTGCCCGACGCGGTCAATTATCTCGCGCAATACTCCGTCTGGCTCGCGGTCGCCGTGGGGATCGCCTTCGTCCTTGCGGTTTTTCTGGTATTCTGGCTGCGCGGCCGCTATCAGAAGCGCCACGGACGATAGCGCTGAAAGAAACGAACTGAATGACAGAAATCACGCCGACATGGGCGAAGGCCCATATGCCGCGCACCGCACGCGCGGTCGAAAACCTGCCAGACATGACCGGCATCCGGCTGGCGATGAGCATGCATCTCGACATGAAGATGCTGCCGCTGGTGGAAGGGCTGGCAAGCCGCGGGGCGGTGCTGTTCGTGACCACCTGCAATCCGGCGACCGTGCGCAACGAGGTCGTTGACGCGATGCGCGCCGCCGGCGCGCGGGTCGATGCCTACAAGAACATGCCGGAGGAGGACTGGCGCGCGGCAATCCGAGCCGGGCTAGAATGGGGCCCGACTCACCTCAGCGAAATGGGCGCGGATTTCACCCATATGCTCCTCACCGAAGGCATGGAAATGCCGCCGATCAAGGCCGGGCTGGAGGCCACGGGCTCCGGCATCAACCGGCTTCAGGGCGCGCTGCCGCCATGGCCGATCTTCAACTGGGACGACCTGCCGGTGAAGGAAGGGCTGCACAACCGCCACATGGTGGGGCTGACCACCTGGAACGCCTTCTTCACCCGCACGCTTTTGAGCCTGCATGAAAAGACCGTGCTGGTGGTCGGTTATGGCTCCGTCGGCCAGGGGCTCGCGGCCAGCGCGCGGGCCTTCGGCGGTACGGTGATGGTCGCCGAGATCGATCCGGCGCGGGTTCTGCAGGCGCGCTATGACGGCTTTTTGGCCGGATCGGTCGAGGCGCTTGCGCCGCTCGCCGATGTGATCGTCACCGGAACCGGCGGCCATCATGTCGTTCCATATTCCGTGATCCAGCGCCTGAAGGACGGCTGCTTCCTGCTGAATGCCGGCCATCGCATCGATGAAATCGAACTGGCGCCGCTCGCCGAGCTGCCGCAGACCAGGGCCCTGCCCGCCGTCACGACCTACCGCCTCGCCTCGGAAAACTGCATCCATCTGTTCGTCGACGGCGCGATGGCCAATCTCGTTGGCGGCGAAGGCGACAGCCTCAACGCCTTCGACATGACGCTGGCCGTGATGGCCGAGGGCATCGGCCATATCGTCGGCGATGGCGCTTCCGCGGCAAGCGGCGTGCACCTGCTGCCGCGCACCGTCTGGGAACGCGCCTGCCCGTCTGCATCATGAGCGTGATGGAATCGATATTTCCTGTCCGTGCGCACCGGCTGGGCGATCCGCGATCACGCGTAAAATTTGGTCATAAATGGCGTTTTAAGCCGCCCGCAGCGCCTTGCAGAGCGTTTTGGCGCTTATTATATACCGATCACAACGGCGTTATCGCCGCCCTGGAAATCAAATCAAGACCATGCTCAAGGGGCCATCAAGGAATGCCTGAAGGGTTCGGATGGCCTGCTTAAAAGGAGAGAAAATAAAATGGCTAAAGTAATTGGTATCGACCTGGGAACCACCAACTCCTGCATCGCCATCATGGATGGCAAGGATGCGAAGGTGATCGAAAACGCCGAAGGCGCGCGCACGACGCCGTCGATGGTGGCCTTTTCCGAAGATGGCGAGCGCCTTGTCGGCCAGCCCGCCAAGCGTCAGGCCGTCACCAACCCCACCAACACGCTGTTCGCGGTGAAGCGCCTGATCGGCCGCCGCTACGAAGACCCGACCGTGACCAAGGACAAGGGCCTCGTTCCCTTCGAAATCGTCAAGGGCGACAATGGCGATGCGTGGGTGAAAGCCAACGGCAAGTCCTATTCTCCCTCGCAGGTCTCGGCCATGGTCCTTCAGAAGATGAAGGAAACCGCGGAAGCCTATCTCGGCGAAAAGGTCGAGCAGGCCGTCATCACGGTTCCCGCCTACTTCAACGACGCCCAGCGCCAGGCCACCAAGGATGCCGGCAAGATCGCCGGCCTTGAAGTGCTACGCATCATCAACGAGCCGACCGCAGCCGCGCTCGCCTACGGCCTCGACAAGAACGAAGGCAAGACCATCGCGGTCTACGACCTTGGCGGCGGCACCTTCGACGTGTCGATCCTCGAAATCGGCGACGGCGTCTTCGAAGTGAAGTCGACCAATGGCGACACCTTCCTCGGTGGTGAAGACTTCGACATGCGTCTCGTCGAATACCTCGCCGACGAGTTCAAGAAGGAAAACGGCATTGACCTGCGCTCCGACAAGCTTGCCTTGCAGCGCCTGAAGGAAGCCGCCGAAAAGGCCAAGATCGAGCTGTCGTCCTCGTCGCAGACCGAAATCAACCTGCCGTTCATCACGGCGGACGCAACCGGTCCGAAGCACCTGACGCTGAAACTGACCCGCGCCAAGTTCGAAAGCCTTGTCGACGATCTCGTCAAGCGCACGGTCGGCCCCTGCAAGGCCGCGCTCAAGGATGCCGGCGTTTCGGCGAGCGAGATCGACGAAGTCGTACTCGTCGGCGGCATGAGCCGCATGCCGAAGGTGCAGGAAACCGTCAAGCAGCTGTTCGGCAAGGACCCGCACAAGGGCGTCAACCCGGATGAAGTCGTGGCGCTTGGCGCTGCCATCCAGGGCGGCGTTCTGCAGGGCGACGTCAAGGACGTTCTGCTGCTCGACGTAACCCCGCTGTCGCTCGGCATCGAAACGCTCGGCGGCGTGTTCACCCGCCTGATCGACCGTAATACGACGATCCCGACGAAGAAGAGCCAGACCTTCTCGACGGCCGAGGACAACCAGTCCGCCGTGACCATCCGCGTTGCCCAGGGCGAGCGCGAAATGGCCGCCGACAACAAGATGCTCGGCCAGTTCGACCTCGTCGGCATTCCCCCGGCCCCGCGCGGCGTGCCGCAGATCGAAGTCACCTTCGACATCGACGCCAACGGCATCGTCAACGTCTCGGCCAAGGACAAGGGCACCGGCAAGGAGCACCAGATTCGCATCCAGGCATCGGGTGGTCTGTCCGACAGCGACATCGAGCAGATGGTCAAGGACGCCGAAAGCCATGCCGAGGAAGACAAGAAGCGCCGTGCCGCGGTTGAAGCCAAGAACCAGGCCGAAAGCCTGATTCACTCCACCGAGCAGTCGCTCAAGGAGCATGGCGACAAGGTCTCCGAGGATGACCGCACTGCCATCCAGACCGCGATCGACGAGCTGAAGACCGCTGTTTCCGCCGAAGAGCCGAATGCCGATGACATTCAGGCCAAGACCCAGACGCTGATGGAAGTCTCCATGAAGCTCGGTCAGGCGATCTACGAGGCTCAGCAGTCAGATGAGGAAGCCCAGGCTTCCGCCGACGCGGCCCGCGATGCCAAGTCTGACGATGTGGTCGACGCCGAATTCGAAGACGTCAGCGACGATGACGACAAGAAGAAATCGGCCTGATCTTTCGATCGGATAGGACCTGAATGATTCCGGCCGTCCCAGGACGGCCGGTCACTCTTTTTCAAGAGGTATTGCATCTCCATGGCAAAAGCGGATTTTTACGAGACACTCGGCGTCGGTCGCTCGGCCGACGAAAAGGAGCTGAAGAGCGCCTTCCGCAAGCTTGCGATGAAGTATCACCCCGACCGCAATCCGGACAACGCTGAAGCCGAGAAGAAATTCAAGGAAATCAACGAAGCCTATGAAACCCTGAAGGACCCGCAGAAGCGGGCCGCCTATGACCGCTTCGGCCATGCCGCGTTCGAAAACGGCGGACCGGGCGCCGGCGGTTTCGGCGGCGGCGCGCAGGGCTTCGGCGGCGCCGGCGGTTTCTCGGATATCTTCGAGGATATTTTTGGCGAAATGATGGGCGGGGCGCGCGGTCGCCGCCAGCCGAACGGCCGCGAACGCGGCGCCGATCTGCGCTACAATATGGAAATCAGCCTTGATGAGGCCTTCCACGGCAAGACGGCGCAGATTCGCGTGCCGAGCTCGGTCGTGTGCGACGAATGCTCCGGCTCGGGCGCAAAGCCCGGCTCGACACCGACGACCTGCGGCACCTGTCACGGCGCGGGGCGCGTGCGCGCCGCCCAGGGCTTCTTCTCGGTCGAGCGCACCTGCCCGACCTGCCACGGTCGCGGCGAAATCATCTCCGACCCCTGCCCCAAATGCCGGGGCGAGGGCCGCAAGGTCGAGGAGCGTTCGCTTTCGGTGAACATTCCGGCCGGCATCGAGGACGGCACCCGCATCCGCCTTCAGGGCGAAGGCGAAGCGGGCTTGCGCGGCGGTCCGTCGGGCGATCTCTACATCTTCCTGTCGGTCAAGCCGCACCCGTTCTTCCAGCGCGACGGCGCGGACCTGCACTGCTCCGTGCCGATCTCGATGACGCAGGCAGCACTCGGCGGCAAGTTCGAGGTGACCACGCTCGACGGCGCGAAATCGCGCGTCGCCGTTCCCGAAGGCACCCAGGCCGGCAAGCAGTTCCGGTTGAAGGGCAAGGGTATGCCGGTACTGCGCTCCTCGCATCGCGGCGACCTCTACATCCAGGTCCGCGTCGAGACCCCGCAGAAGCTCACCAAGCGCCAGCGCGAGCTGCTGCAGGAATTCGATGAGCTTTCCTCGAAGGAGAACAACCCGGAATCAAACGGGTTCTTCTCCAAGATGAAGGACTTTTTCGGGACCGAGTGAGCGGCTCGAAGCTTCAATCGCATTTCAGGGCGTCGGTTTTTCCCGGCGCCTTTTTGTTTGGGCGCTCTTCACTTGCGCCATACCAGATTCACCCGGTGCTTGTCTTCATCGCCTCCCATCCGTCACAGGGGTATCGCATATGGCCGATTCCGGAGAATCAAAAAGGAACAGATTGGAATCATAGGTGGACAAATGCTCGAAGATTCCAGCTTGTTGACAAACGTTTCCCACATACCGGGTCATCCTCGGGCTTGATGTACGGCCTTGATACATACCTGACAGATGTTCGGAGACATGCCTGACACTTCTC
>NZ_JBAKFQ010000040.1:0-24628 GCF_053484255.1 Martelella sp. FLE1502 | reverse complement strand
TTGAAAGCCGGGCTGTGGTTCCGGCGCGGTCGTCTCGTCATGGTATCTCCTGTTCACGGCATCTAAGCCGATCTCAGGCAGAAATTCCACTTATCCTCGCTGTCCAGATTTTCCGAACCACCTCTGACATCTGGCCCCAGAGCTTGAAATGTGCCGCGACGTGAAACACGACCTCGACTCCGTCCATGGCAGACGTGAGCGCCGCAGGGTCTGAAAGATCGGCCATGACGGGTTCAGCCCCCGAAGCCTGAACCTGCGCCAAGGCTTCGGCGCTGCGGCCGAGCGCGCGGACACGCCAGCCGTCCGAGAGCAGACGGCGGATGAGATGTTTGCCGACGAAGCCGGATCCGCCGGTGACGAGGGCAAGGCGGGACGGGGAGGGCAACTGGCTCATGACGATCTCCTGGATGTGTGCCAGGCAAGGTGCCACAGAGCCGAGTGTTACACAAAATATGAAATCTGTTACTTATTGCCCAACATCAATGGATCGACTAGAGACCTTCAGGCTTAAATGGAATCCGTTCTGTTTGTCGAAACCGGTCATTCCACGCGAAGAAGCCCGCGCGGCATAGCCATAGCTATGGCGCGCGGGCTTCGACAAAGTGGAGGGCCGGTTTCGGCAAACCCGAAGGGCGGCATGAATTTGCGCCATTACCGGCGGTCTTCGGCTTGGACATAGCTATGGCTATGCCCTGCGCCAAAGCCCTTGGTCCTGGCGCAAATTCCTTGCCGCAGAACGCTTCCATTTAAGCATGAAGGGCTCTAGGAATCGCGCATGGAAAACCCCGTCTCTGATCCCCGTGCCCGCATTCTCGACACGGCGGCCGAACAAGTCCGCCGTTTCGGCGAGGCCAAGACCAACGTCGTCGACATCGCCAAGGCCATGGGTCTGTCGCATTCGGCGATCTACCGGCACTTCCAGTCGAAAGCGGAGATCTTCGACGCCCTCGCTGCACGCACCATGGACGAGGAGGCCGACCTGGTGACCCGCTTCGCCAAGGCCGAGGGCCCGGCGGCAGAGCGGCTTCGCGGCCTTGTCCTGGCGCTCCACCGCAGCAAGCGGGCCAAGCTCGGTGATGACCCTGAAATCCATGGTCTCTACCGTCGGATCGTGACGGAGCGCCCGGATCTCGTCGCTGATTATGGGCGCCGCATGACCGCTCTGGTCCGGCAGGTACTGGAGGATGGCGTGAAACGTGGCGAACTCCACGTCCGGGATGTCAACGTTGCCGCCGGTGTCGTGCGGGACGCGGTCACGGTCTTCGTCCATCCCGCTCACGTGGAACAAGCGGTCCATGCCGGGCTCGACATGGAGCCGAGACTTCAGGCCGTGCTCGATGCCCTGATCCTGGCCTTTGCGGCAACCACCCAGACCCGATAATGCGCAGGCGGACATCGGTTTGATTGTGTTACCGGCGAGAAGGTTCCAACTGTCTCTTCCGCGCGGTAACGGCCCCTTCCGCCTCGATCCCAGCGCGGATTTCTTCGGCGCTGTCGCCACCGGTGCTCAGAACGCGCTTGTCCTCCAGTTTGTTGGCGTCCCTGTAGGCTTCAGTGATGTATTCCGCGGGCGGCAACATGTGGTCGAGGTGATCTGTCATCACGGTTTCCTTCGGTTGAGGCTTTTGGGCCATTGATAACGGTCCGGCACCTCGCCTTGCCGGTCTGGTCAGTCGACGCATGGTTACAGGAGCGGTTCCCGCGTCTCCATTCCCGCGGACTGGACGTGGATCGTGACGGCCATCGTCTCGCGCAAAGCCGGGCCAAGAGGCTCGGAAAAGCGTCACGCAGGCGCAATGTGGCCCAAATATCATCCTGTTCTTCGCCTTCGTGCGGCAGTCTGGTCGGGCGTCAACGGGTGTTGCATTGCATCGAAGATGAACGCCTTGTCGCACGCATCGAGATCAAAGCCGTTGGCCGGCAAGCCGGTGCCATTGCACCCCGAGCGTGTTGCATCGCTCACGGTGCTGAGGGCTCTTTCCCGGTACCGGAAAACACGTCGGCAATGCCGGCGTCGAGGGGTGTGCGATAGGTCAGCAGGATATAGCCGAGCACGGCATAAAAGCCGACGGTGGCGATGAGGTCGAAGACCGCGGGTCGTCCGAGCGTTTCGGCAAGCGCGGCTTCGGTCTCGGGCGAAAGCCGGCGCTCGTCGATCAGCATGTCGACGGCGCGGGCAATCAAGCCGTCCTCGCCCTCCGGCATGGCGCGCAGCGCGGCGATGCGTTCGGCGGAAAAGCCGAGCCGTGTCGCGCGGTCGACATGGTGGTTCCACTCATAGCCTGAACCGAAACGGAAGGCGACGCGCAGGATCACGACTTCCGAGCGCTCCGGGCCGAGCGCTGTGTCCTTGACCACATGCTGGCGCAGCGGCGCCCAGGCGCGCAGCAGGTCCGGGTGATGCGCCATGGTGCGATAGACATTGAGCGCGCCGGCGAAGCCGTCCTTCAGCTCGGCGATTTCCTGTGGCCATTCATTGTCCTGAATCGGCGGCAGGAGGGGTTTGTCGGTCATTGCAACAGGCTCCACTCGGTATTGCATACAGCCCAGGGGGCTGAATGATCGCCCCCGCGCTGCGAGAAAGACAGATCTAAATCCGGTCTGTCCATCCAGCGGACCAGCCGAATCCTGATTTTGCTTCAGCGATTGACCAAATCTGGCGTGAAGGGTTCCGGCAAGTTCGACCAAACAACCACACCAGACCCTCTAGATATGGAATCTCACCGTGGGCGGCCCGGAGCGCCTGCGTTACCGGTACATCGTCACCACTTTTGAGACAGTTGCTTCAAACACAATCCTCGCGCTTTCAAGCGATGCGTTGGGCGCGGGGGCTCTCCTCCATCACGGCGATCATCTCCCTCACCAGACGCTCGGACAAACGGCCGCGCACGGACTCATAGCGGGGATCGGACCATAGATTGTTTGTCTCATTCGGATCGGCAACCAGATCGTACAGCTCGCCCCATTCGAAATTCATGAAGATCGTGAGCCGCCATTGCTTGGTGATCAGGGTGCGGATGCGGGCGGGCTCTTCGAGGTTGTAGCGCGCGCCGCTGTCGTGGTGTTCGATCAGCAGGGCGTCGCGAATTTCGTCGCCCTCGGCCATGGCCGGGATCAGGCTTTTCCCCTGCATGCCCCAATACGGCCTGATGCCTGCCCGCTCAAGGATCGTTGCCGCGACATCCACCGTTGAAGCCAGCGAGCCGGACTTGGCGATGGCGTCGGTGTTGGACGGGTCGCTCCAGATAAATGGCACCCGCGTCAGGCCGCGCATCTGCAACATTCCCTTCAGGAGAAGGTTGAAGTCGCCCATGTAATCGCCGTGGTCCGAGTTGAAGATCACAACGGTGTTGTCGGCATGCCCGGACTCTTCAAGCGCCTGCATCACCTTGCCGATCTGATCGTCGATCATGGTGATCATCCCCGCGGTAAGCGCCATCGCCTCGCGGATTTGCCGGTCGTTGGCGTAGAACGCGGTCTGCAGAAGCGGGGCGGTTTCCCCGTTCTCCCACATTTTTCTGATGTGTTCGAGAATGGGGTTGGGGTTTCTGTGGGCGGAGTAGGGCAGGCTCACGTCAAAGTCGTCCGGATCATACATGGACCAGTATTTGCCCGGCGGATTGAAGGGGTGGTGCGGGTCGGGAAACGAGACAAATGCGAAGAATGGCGTATCGTCGCCCGCGCGATCGCGCAGCCATTGCGCAGCCCTGTCGCCGATCCAGGCCGTGGGGTAACTTTCTTCGGGCACGGGCGTTCGATAGGCTTGAGGGCATGTATAGTCGTGCGGCAGCTCATTGGCCGGATCATGCAGGTCTCGCCAGTCGGGGTGGGTTCGGCGAAACCACTGGCCGTAATGTCCGCCGCATTTGTCGCCATGGCCCGTCACCATCTCCACATGCTGATAGCCATAATAGGGCGCCTTGATTTTGTAAGGCTCCGTCTTTTCGTAGCTGCCCGGCGCCTCCTCATCATAGCTTCTCTGCTCCGGCTTCCAGGCCTCCGCGATCGGGCCGGCTTCAAACGGCTTGCGCCCGAGCGGCCTTGCGTCGGTGAAGGTCTGCAGGTGGCTTTTGCCGATTGCGGCGGTGGCATAGCCTGAAGCAGCCAACACCTCCACGAATGTGTTCGCCCGTTGGGTCAGCGCGCAGCCATTGTAACGCAGCCCGTGGACGGATGGATAACGCCCGGTGATCAGCGAAGCCCGGTTTGGCATGCAGACGGGCAGCGCAACGTGGAAATCCTCAAACGATGTTCCGTTTTCCGCGATGCGGTCGATATTGGGCGTTTTGACGACGGGGTGTCCGGCGCATCCAAGCCAGTCGGCGCGCTGCTGGTCCGTTATGAAATAGAGAAAATTGGGCCGCTTAGCTGTCATCATCGCCGCTTTCGGTGTCGCTTTCGCCAAGACCCGGAAATGTCTTCTGCGACAGTCTGTGAAGGTTTCTGAAGATGAGCTCCGCCTTGCCCAGCGGCACGAGCGCGTGTTCACGCATGGCAAACTCTGCCCGCGTGCCTTCTCCGTTCCTGATCGCCTCGACAATTCTCTTGTGATCGAACTGGGATGTCGCAAAACCCTCGACCGCTTCGTCATCGGTGAAGGCATGAAACAGCGGAGAGGCCCGAAACGGGCTTTCCTCAAGCCGCCGCGACAGAACTGAATTGCCGGCCATGCTCGCGATCGTCGCGTGAAACCGGACATTCACCTCGATAAATTCGTTTCGGGCGGATTCACCGCCGTCGCCCTTGGCGATAAGCTCGTCCACGATTGCGATGCAGCGCATCATTTCATCTTCATATTGTTGAAATCCGCCTCTCTCTGCGGCAAGGCGCGCCGACATGCCCTCAAGCGTGGCCCGGACTTCAATGATTTCCCGCATCTCTTCAATGGTGAACCGCCGCACGCGAAAGCCGCGATGCGGTTCTCCTTGAACAAGGTCTTCCTGCTCAAGCCGCGAGAGCGCGAGGCGCACCGGCGTGCGTGACACATCGAGCAGCCTGGCAAGTCCGACCTCGGTCAACCGGTCGCCGGGGGATATCTCGCCGGTCATGATCAGGTGACGCAGGCGCTTCGTTACCGCCTCTGTGTTGCTGCTCGATGCAGATCGTGATTGCATGCAATTTACGGCCTCTCTATTCCTCGTGATCGGAAAATCGCAGGATTTTGGACGTAATTCAACCCGAAAATTCGCATACATCAAGAAATGATTGTTGAATTGCATGCAATTCTATGAAATGAGTTTGAGAGGGAGAGACGTTCATCTGGATCGGTAAGGCTGCCACCATGCATCCTATCGGCATGCGTCGACGCGCAATATGGCCCGGCCGGCCGGTGAAATGAAAATCGGGTGCGACAGGCACCGAGAGGGAGGCGTGCCAATGATATCGAGAACTCTGACCGTTGCCATGGCGGCGGTGCTTCTGGCCGGAGCTTCGGCCAAGGCCGAAACCAGCGTGGTCTTCAACAATTATCTTCCCGAGCACAACGAGATCATGCGCAATGTCATTCGGCCCTGGGCAAATGCGGTGGAAGAAGCCTCCAACGGGGGCATCGAGATCGATTTCACGGCGTCGTCCTTGGCGCCGCCCCCGCGCCAACTGGAGATGATCCGGGCGGGCGTCGCCGATGCGGCGATGAATATTTCATCCTTCACGGCGTCTCAGTGGCTTGCGCCGCTGATTTCGGAACTGCCGGTTTTGTTCGATCGCGACAGCGCCAAGGCGCATTCCATTGCTCTGTGGCGCACATATGAGACGTTTTTCCGCGAAGCGGAGCCCATTGACGGGGTCCATGTCGTGGCTCTGGTGGCGCTCACGGGCAATCACATCTGGAACAACAAGCGTCCTGTCGAAGTGGCCGAGGATGTCCGCGGGCTCAAGCTGCGCGTCAACCCCAATGGCGTGCCCGTGATCGCCGCAATGGGCGGCGTGATTGTGTCGCGCCCGGCGGTCGATACATTTGAACTCGTCGAGCGCGGTGTGGTCGATGGCACCGTTCTGCCGATCTCCTCGGTTGAGGGGCTCGGCGTGCTCGAGGAACTCAAATACGCAACGCTTTATCCGGGCAGCCTGTATCGCTCGACGGCATCGATCATCTTCAATCAGAAGGTCTGGGATGCCATGCCGGAAGCCGACAGGGCCGCAATTGAGAAGGTCAGCGGCGAAGCGCTTGCGGCGCTTGCGGGCGGCAATCTTGACGATGCGACCGAACAGGCCCGCGCCGCACTGGAGCCGGCGGGCATAGAGGTCATCGAAGCCGGCGCCGATCAGATAGACGAGCTGCGTCAAAGCGAAGAGGTTGAAGCGGCAATTGCAAAATGGAAGGAAAAGGTTGCCGGGCTTGGTCTTGATCCTGATGAGGTGATCAGCTTCTATCGGGACCAGCTTGAGGCGTTGGACAACTGAATGGCCGCCGCTCCGGATACGGCGACCAGCCGCGCCAGCACGGTTTTCGAAACGACCCTGAAGGTTGTCCTGACGGTCACACTGTTGGGCATTCTCGTCCTGACATTCTTCGATGTCGTGGGTCGTTACGTATTCAACGCGCCGATCCCCGGCGCCTTTGAAATTCAGCAATATGGCATGGGAGTCCTGATCTTTGCGGGTCTGCCCCTCATTACGTTTGACCGCGGCCACATCACCGTTTCTCTCATCGATGGTTTTTTTGGGCGAAACGCGACGTTGAAGCGCGTTCAGCGCGCGGCTCTGAATCTGATCAGCGCCGCGATCGTGGCGCTTTTGACCTATTGCCTCTGGGACCAGGCGGAAAAGGCGATGCAGTGGGGCGTGACCTCGGCGTTTCTCGAGTTGCCGCAATATCCGGTGATGTTCTTCATGGCGTTGACGTCAAACAGCATGTCCTACGGATTTATCGTCGTCCCCCTGTTCGTGCTGATGGGCAACTTCATCTATCGGGCGGATCTGGCCTCGGATCTCTATAGAGCGTCGTATGCCTGGTTCGGCCGTTTTCGCGGCGGGTTGGCCATGTCCACCATCGTCGCCTGCGGCGGCTTTTCCGCGGTGAGCGGATCATCCGTCGCAACGGCCGCCACAATGGGCAAGGTGGCGTTTCCGGAGATGACAAAATACGGCTACAGCCCGTCATTTTCCGCGGGCACGATTGCCGCGGGCGGGACGATCGGTATTCTCATCCCGCCCTCGGTCATTCTGGTCCTTTACGGGATCATAACCGAGTCGGATATTGGCGCGCTTTTCATTGCCGGAATTCTGCCGGGGATTTTGACGGTCCTCGGATATTTGCTGGTCGTCGTCGGAATGACGACACTGTTCCCGCGCATCGGGCCCAGAGGGGAAAGCTTTTCCTGGAGATACCGTTTTGCCTCGCTCAAAGGAGTGTGGCCGGTCATGCTGCTGTTTTTCTTTGTGATAAGCGGCCTCTATTTCGGAATGTTCACCGCCACGGAGGCGGGCGGCATGGGGGCCGTGGGGGCGCTTGTCTTCTGCATTATCCGGAAAAGGATAACATTGCGGGGTTTTCTGGAATCGATTTTCGAGGCCGGCAAAATGACGGCGATGGTATTCACCGTGGCGCTTGGAGCGCTCGTTTTCTCGAATTTTATAGAGATCGCGCGTATGCCGGCAGAACTCAAAATCTGGATGGAGACGCTGGCGCTGTCGCCGATGCAGGTGATGTGGCTGATTCTGGCCATCTATCTCTTGCTGGGCTGCGTGTTCGAAGGCGCGGGCATGGTGTTGTTGACCGTCCCGCTCTTCGCCCCGCTCGTGTCGCTTTTGGGCTTTGACCTCGTCTGGTTCGGCATCGTCGTTGTCGTCGTCACCGAAATTTCGCTTGTGACGCCGCCGATCGGGATGAATGCCTTCGTCATGAAGGCGGTTATCCCGGAGCTTTCACTCAGCGCGATATTCAGGGGTATAGCGCCGTTCTGGGTGGCGGATATCTGTCGCCTGGCGCTGATCGTGTTTTATCCGCCGATAGCGCTTTATCTTCCCTCGGTCATGGGATGACTGGGCCGCGCCTCTTGGAGGGCGGCTCTTAGCCCGAGGGCGCATTCTCGATCGGCAGGGCGGTTTTGTATTTGACCTGCTTCAGGGCGAAGCTCGACTTGATATTTGCGACCCCAGGGATCGTGGTCAGATAATTGATGATGAATTTCTGCAGCAGGTCGACATCGGCGACCGCCACGCGAATGAGATAGTCGCTGTCGCCTGTCATCAGGTAGCATTCCATGACCTCGGGATAGGATTCCATCTTGCTCTCGAACAGTTCGAGCGCGTTTTCCACCTGGCGTTCGAGCGTGACCTGAATGAAGACGCTGATCGACAGGCCGACGGATTTGGCGTCCACCAACGCCACATAGCGGTCGATAACCCCTTCCTCCTCCAGGGCGCGCACGCGCTGCAGGCAGGGCGAGGGCGAAAGCCCCACGCGACCGGACAGTTCCACATTGGTGATCTTGCTATCCACCTGCAGCTCGGACAGGATTTTTCGATCTATTTTATCAAGCGCCATTTGCCGCATTTTATTTCCTTAAGATTTTCCTTTGCGGCATAAAATCCTGATTATTTGGCTTTTGCAATATATGAACGGCAGAACATATTCCGTGTCTTCGCCTATGATCTTGAAAACACTGCGTCTGGGAGGCGAGCACGATGAGTAAAGTCGAACTTCAAATTGGCGGTCATATCGATCCCGATCCTCTGGAGACGCGCGAATGGATCGAAGCGCTCACCGCGGTGATCGAGGCCAATGGAAGTTCGCGCGCCCAGTTCCTGCTCAGGCAGTTGGAGGAGGTCGGCCGGCGGAACGGCGTTTTTGTCGGCGGTCAGCCCTATTCCTCATACCGGAACACGATCCCCGTGGCGTCTCAGGGACATTACCCCGGTAACCTCGCCATTGAGGAGAAGCTGACGTCGATCATGCGCTGGAATGCGTTGGCCATGGTGGTTCGCGCCAACAAGGCCTATGGCGGCCTGGGCGGCCATATCGCCAGCTATGCGTCCGTGGCGGAAATTTTCGAGGTCGGGTTCAATCATTTCTTCCGCGCGAAAACCGAGACGTTCGGCGGCGATCTCGTTTACTTCCAGCCGCATTCGGCGCCGGGCGTTTACGCGCGCGCCTTCCTCGAGGGCAGGCTGAAGGAAGAGCAGCTTGACAATTACCGGCAGGAACTGTCGGGCAACGGGCTCTGTTCCTATCCGCATCCCTGGCTGATGCCGGATTTCTGGCAGTTCCCGACGGGCTCGATGGGGATCGGCCCGTTGAACGCCGTCTATCAGGCGCGCTACATGCGTTACCTCGAAGCCCGTGGATTGGCCGATACCGCCGGGCGGCACGTCTGGGGCGTGTTCGGCGACGGCGAGATGGACGAGCCGGAGTCGGTCGCCGGCCTGACGCTGGCCGCGCGTGAAAAGCTCGACAATCTGACCTTCATCGTCAACTGCAACCTGCAGCGGCTTGATGGGCCGGTGCGCGGCAACGGCCAGATCATTCAGGAGCTTGAGAGCCTGTTTATCGGTGCCGGCTGGAATGTCATCAAGGTGCTCTGGGGTTCGGAGTGGGACGGCCTTTTCGCCCGTGACAAAGATCTGGTCCTGCTCAGGCGCTTTGCCGAAACCGTGGACGGGGAATACCAAAATCTCGGCTCCAAGGACGGCGATTACAACCGCCATAAATTCTTCGACATCGACCCGGCCACGCGCGATCTGGTTGCGCACATGACCGACGACGAGATTCACACGCTCAAGCGCGGCGGCCACGATCTCAGAAAACTTCATGCCGCTTTTGCCGCGGCCAAGGCGCATAAGGGTCGGCCCACGGTCATCCTCGCCAAGACGAAGAAGGGCTACGGCATGGGCAATGCCGGCGAAAGCAGGATGACGGCCCACCAGTCCAAGAAACTCGACATGGAAGCGCTGGTGAGCTTCCGCGACCGGTTCAAGCTGCCGTTGAGCGAGAAAGATCTTGAGGATCTGAAATTCTACAAACCGGCGGATGGCAGCGAGGAAATGCGCTATCTGCGCGAGCGTCGCGAGGCGCTTGGCGGGTCGATGCCGGCGCGGCGCACCACCGTTCAGGGCGCGACGTTGCCAAACATTCCCGAACTCGCGGACTATGCGAAATTCGCGCTTGATGCTGATGGCAAGGAAATGTCGACCACAATGGCGGCTGTGCGCATGCTCAGCGCGCTCTTGAAGGACAAGTCGGTCGGTCCGCGCATCGTGCCCATCGTCGCAGACGAGGCGCGCACCTTCGGGATGGATAATCTGTTCCGCCAGATCGGCATTTATGCGCCCGAGGGCCAGCTCTACGAACCGGAGGATGCCGGCTCGATGCTGTTCTACAAGGAAGCGAAGAATGGCCAACTGCTCGAAGAAGGCATCACGGAAGCCGGCGCGATTTCATCCTGGGCGGCGGCTGCCACATCCTATTCGGTTCACGACACGGCGACGCTGCCCTTCTACATCTATTATTCGATGTTCGGCTTCCAGCGCGTCGGCGATCTGATCTGGGCTGCGGCCGACCAGCGCGCCCGCGGATTCCTGCTCGGCGCGACGGCGGGTCGCACGACCCTGTCCGGGGAGGGGCTGCAGCACCAGGATGGCGCAAGCCATGTGATTGCCGCCACCATTCCGAACTGCAAGGCCTACGACCCCGCCTTTGCCTACGAGCTCGCGGTGATCATGCATGCGGGCACCCTGCGCATGATGGATGAGCAAAGGGACGAGTTCTATTATCTGACCGTGATGAACGAGAACTACGCCCAGCCATCCATTCCGGAAGGGTGCGAGGAGGGAATCCTCAAGGGTCTGTACAAGCTCGGCGACCGCGGCAAGGCGGGATCCGAAGTCAAGGTCAGACTTCTCGGTTCCGGCACGATACTCAACGAGGTCATCGCCGCCGCCAATATCCTCGCTGACGATTTCGGTATTGCGTCCGAGATCTTTTCGGCGACGAGTTTCTCGGAGCTTTCACGGGAGGCCCGCAGCGTTGAAAGGCGAAACCGGCTCTCGCCCCAAAAGGAACGGGCGAAGTCCTATGTCGAGACATGTCTGCCCGGCACACTGCCGATTATCGCCGCGACCGATTATGTCCGCGCCGTTCCCGAAATGATCGCTCCCTATGTCGAAGGTCGTCTTGTCGCCCTCGGCACGGATGGCTTCGGCAGGTCCGACCAACGCGAGGCCCTGCGCCGGTTCTTTGAGGTCGATCGCGAAAGCATCGCCATTGCTGCAATCGAGGCGCTTGTTCGGGCGGGGCACAGCGAGCCCGAGACTTTGACCAAGGCGCTCAAGTCATTCGGGATCGACGGCACGTCGCCGGATCCGTGGACTGTTTGAGGGCGTCGGACATGAGCAAGACCATAGAATTTACGGTGCCCGATATCGGCGATTTCTCCGACGTGCCTGTCGTCGAAATCCATGTCGCGCCGGGCGATACCATAGCGATCGACGACTCGGTCATATCGCTTGAATCCGACAAGGCCACGCTGGATGTGCCTTCCACCATTGCCGGACGGATCGTCGAAGTGTGCGTCGGCGAAGGCGACAAGGTCAGCCAGGGCTCGCTGATCGCCATCGTCGAGATCAGCGCCGAAAATGCAGCTTCGGATGAGGGGGAGACGCGGAGCACTGAGAAAGAGACGGCTGTCGAGACCGCCACCGCCGAACCTCCGGGTATAGCCGTCGCCGCGCCGGCGCCAAAGCCGGCAGCGGCAACAACGACGACGGCGCTTGTCGATGGAAGATTGGCCCATGCCTCGCCCGGCGTTCGCAAGCTCGCGCGCGAACTCGGCGTCGAGATCGGCGCGGTGCGCGGGAGCGGCCCGAAGGGCCGGATAACGCGCGACGACCTGCATGCCTTTGTGAAGTCGAGACTTGGCGGCAGCGCGCCATCGGCCAATGCTGCCTCCGGCGAAGGGCTGGACCTCCTTCCCTGGCCGAAAGTCGACTACGAGAAATTTGGCGAAACGGAACGGGTGCCGCTTTCCCGTATTGCCCGGCTTTCCGGCCCGAACCTGGCGCGCAATGCGACGATTATTCCCCATGTCACCAATTTCGAAGAGGCCGACATCACCGAACTGGAGGCATTCCGGAAATCTCTCAATGCCGCTTCCAGGGACGGCCTCAAGCTTTCGATCCTGCCGTTCCTCGTCAAGGCGGCGGCGGCCACGCTGAAGCAGCATCCGAAATTCAATGCGTCGCTCGACGGCGATTCACTCGTCCTGAAGAAATATTTCAATATCGGGGTGGCCGCGGATACGCCGGAGGGGCTGGTCGTGCCTGTCGTCAAGGCTGCGGACCAGAAGGGGATCAGCGAGATCGCCGCGGAAATGGTTGAGCTCGCCGCTTTGGCGAGAGCGGGCAAGCTCAAGCCCCAGGACATGCAGGGCGCAACCTTCACGATATCGTCGCTGGGCGGCATCGGCGGCACGAATTTCACGCCGATCATCAACGCGCCCGAGGTCGCCATTCTGGGTATGACGCGAGCCAAAATGCAGCCGGTGTGGAACGGAGAGGACTTCGAACCGCGCCTGATACAGCCGCTTTCCATGAGCTGGGATCACCGCGCCGTCGACGGCGTGGCCGCCGCGCGCTTCCTGGTGACGCTGAAAGACATGCTGTCGGATTTCCGGCGTATTACCCTTTAGGAGATCTGTTGATGAAAACGGACATCAAGGTCCCCGCCATAGGGGACTTCGCCAATGTGCCGGTCGTCGAGGTGAGCGTTGCCGTGGGCGACATCATCGCGGTCGACGACACGGTCGTGATGCTGGAAAGCGACAAGGCGACGCTCGATATCCCGTCGCCGGTGGCGGGCAGGGTCACGGCCATACACATCGCTGTCGGCGACCGCGTCAGCGAGGGCAGCGCGATCCTGGAGGTCGAATCCGAAACCGGTTCTACGGCCGGAAGAAGCGAAGCGGCAAGGGAGGAGGGCGCGCAGCCGGATGCGGACGCGGAGGCTGAACTTGTCGTCATCGGGGCCGGGCCGGGCGGTTATACGGCCGCCTTCCGCGCGGCTGACCTCGGCCTGAATGTGACCCTCGTCGAACGCGACCCCAATCTGGGAGGCGTCTGCCTGAATGTCGGGTGCATTCCGTCCAAGGCGCTGTTGCATGCGGCCAAGGTGATTGACGAGGCGGCGGCGATGTCGGGCCACGGCATTGCCTTCCCGAAGCCCGAAATCGATATCGATCGGTTGCGGGCATGGAAGAGTGACGTGGTCGCAAAGCTGACGGGCGGGCTGACCGGCCTTGCCAAGAAACGCAAGGTCAAGATTGTACGCGGGTCTGCCGTGTTCGAAGGCGGCAATCTCGTGCGCGTGTCGCATGTGGGTGACGAGAAAACCATCGCCTTCAATCAGGCGATCATCGCCTGCGGCTCCGAGCCGGTGCGGCTTTCTTTCCTGCCGGACGATGACAGGATCATCGACAGCACGGGCGCGCTCGAACTGGCCGATATCCCCGAGCGCATGCTGGTGCTGGGCGGCGGCATAATCGGCCTTGAAATGGCCCAGGTTTATCACGCGCTCGGCGCGCGCATCACGATTGTCGAGCTTATGGATCAGATCATCCCGGGGGCTGACAGGGATATCGTCGCCCCTTTGATGAGACGTATCGAAAAGCGTTACGAGAAGGTGCTCCTGAACACCAAGGTAACCAAGGTGCAGTCCGAGACGGCGGGATTGAGGGTCACGTTTGAAGGGCCGGACGGAACCCGCGAGGAACTGTTCGACAAGATCCTCTCGGCTGTGGGCCGAAGGCCGAATGGCCGGCTGATCGGCGCCGAAAAGGCGGGGATCAGTGTCGACGAGGGCGGCTTCATCACGGTCGACCGGCAGATGCGGACCAGCCGGGAGAATATATTCGCCATTGGCGATGTCGTCGGGCAGCCAATGCTGGCGCACAAGGCCACGCATGAAGGCAAGATCGCCGCGGAGGCCGCTGCCGGCCAGAAATCCGCCTTTGATGCACGGGCCATTCCCTCGGTCGCCTATACCGAGCCGGAGATAGGCTGGGTGGGCCTGACAGAAAACGAGGCCAGATCGAAAGGCATCGCTTATAAAAAGGCGTCCTTCCCCTGGGCGGCTTCCGGGCGGGCCCTTGCCATGGCCGGTTCGGACGGCGTTTCCAAGCTGCTGTTCGACCCCGATAGCGGACGCGTTCTCGGCGCCGGCATTTGCGGCCCGAATGCGGGCGAGCTGCTTGCCGAAGTGGCGCTCGCCATCGAGATGGGGGCTGATGCCGAGGACCTGTCGCTCACCATTCATCCCCACCCGACCTTGTCCGAGACCATCGGGCTTGCCGCTGAAATCTTCGAAGGAACGATCACCGACCTTTAACGTGAAGCCGCTGTTCGAGCGCGTCTCGCATCGGCTCATTCCTTCTGCATCCAGTCCGGCGTGCAGCATTGTCCACTAGGTGGACAAGTTCGAATTTCGACTGGATTTCAATCGGATGGCGTCCTTATGGTGGTGAAAGCGACACGGAGACAGGTTCCGGCTCTTACTGAAAAAAAACGTAGCCCGAGGGTGCGTCGTCACAGTGAAAGCCGGACGGGAGGAGTGGATAGATGTCGATCATTTCCCTTGGATATATGGGTATCAATTCCAAGAAACTGGGCGATTGGGAAGGCTTCGCCACGGATCTGCTTGGCATGCAGAAGGTGGATCAGGGCGGACCCATGCGCATGTTCCGGATGGATGACCGCAAGCAGCGCCTGATCGTGACCGGCGAAGGCGAGGAAGATCTTGCCTTCATGGGCTGGGAGGTCGCTTCGCCCGCGGATCTGGAAGCCTTGGCGGCCAGGCTCGAGAATGCGGGCTTCCCCGTCACCTTGCACGGCGCGTCGCTTTCGGATCAACGCCACGTTTCCCGTCTGATTTCCTTCCATGATCCCGACGGCAACCGGCTGGAAGCCTTTTGTGGCCCCGAGATCGCAAGCGATCCCTTCCTGTCCGGGCGCCCGATCAGCGGCTTCAAGACCGGTTCTCTCGGGATGGGTCATGCGGTCCTGCATGTCGCCGATGTCGAGGGAATCCTGCATTTCTACAGGGACATACTCGGTTTCAACGTGACCGATTACGGCCTGAAGCCCTATCCGCTCTACTTCTTCCACGTCAATGGACGCCATCACAGCTTCGCGATGGTCGGTTCCGGCCGCAAGGGCATTCACCACTTCATGGTCGAACTGCTCTCGCTCGACGATGTGGGCCAGGGCTATGACATAGCCCAGCAGCGCGATGAGGGGATCGCCTATACGCTCGGCCGGCATTCCAACGACCATATGATGAGTTTCTACACCAATACCCCGTCCAAGTTCTTCGTGGAATACGGCTGGGGCGCGCAGGTGGTTGATCCCGAGACCTGGAAGCCGTTCGAGACGCATGAAGGTCCGTCGACCTGGGGGCATGAGCGCGTCTATCTGCCCGAGGACGATGAAGTCAGAATCCGGATGCGCGAGATGCGGCACAAGAATGCCCGTGACGGGTTCCGTGCGCCCGATCCGAGGCCGAACTGCGCCTGGCTCGATAGCGTCGTGCACGCAGAATAAAACAGCAACTTGAACACATAAAAACCGGAGAGGAGACGACGTTGCGCGTAGCATCATTCATTTTGCCCGAGGGCACTGCATCTTACGGAGTGGTTGAAGGGGATAAGATCAGGGATGCCGGCGCCGGACTGCGCGCCAGATACCCCGACCTAAAGGCGGTGATTGCGGCAGATGCGATTGGAGAATTGCGGTCCGCCGATGGTGAAAGCCTGGCGGTGGACAGCGTCAGCTTCATCCCGACAATCCAGAATCCGGACAAGATCATCTGCATCGGGCTCAACTATCTGGGCCACATCAAGGAGACCGGCCGGGACCGGCCGGAATATCCCTCGATCTTCACCCGATACCCCTCGACGGTCGTTGGTCACGACCAGCCCATGATCCGGCCGAAGGCATCGGACAAGTTCGACTATGAGGGCGAGTTCGCGGTGGTCATCGGCAAGCGCGGGCGCGCCATCGCAAAGGACAAGGCCTTCGATCACGTGGCTGGATATACCTGCTTCAATGACGGCTCGATCCGTGACTATCAACGGCATACGACCCAGTTCTGGGGCGGAAAGAACTTCGACCGGTCGGGCTCGATGGGGCCGTGGATCGTCACGCCTGACGAACTGGGCGACGTCGACAGTCAGACCCTGGTCACGCGGCTGAATGGCGAGGTGATGCAGGAGACGTCTGTTGGCGATCTGGCGTTCAAGGTGCCGGACCTGCTCGCTTATGTCTCCACGATCACGGAGCTGTTGCCGGGCGATATTATCGCGACAGGCACGCCGAGCGGGGTTGGACTTTTCAGGGACCCGAAGGTGTTCATGAAAGCGGGCGATAAGGTTGAAGTCGAAATTTCGGGCATTGGAACGCTGCGAAACACTATTGCCGACGAATAAGAAAACAAGACAAAAAGGCTGGAGGACAAAGATGATACCGACGCACGCGGATGTTGCCATCATTGGCGGCGGCCCCGTCGGGCTGACCGCAGCAAGCCTGCTGGGCAGACTCGGCGTCAATTGTGTTCTGTTCGAGCGGAACCAGACGACCGCCTTTCATCCGAAGGGTCACGTGGTGAATACCCGGACCATGGAGATTTTCCGGATGATGGGCATAGCCGAGGGCGTGGACGCGGAGGCGCTTCCCCTTGAACGACACGCCGGCATCGGATTTGTCACCAGCCTTCTTGGCGATGAAATCGGCGCGATCAAGACGCGCAGCGATCCCGAATGGGCGCGCATCGAGCGCACTCAAAGCCCTGTGCTGAAACGGTCCTGCCCGCAGGACAGGCTGGAGCCGGTGATCCGCAACCACGCGGAGGGCTTTGAAAGCGTGTCGCTGCATTTCGGCTGCAATGTCACCGCCATCGAACAGCATGATGATGGCGTCACGCTGAGCTGGGAGGACGCCGGCGGCGCCTCCGGCAGCACGCAGGCAAAATACGTGATTGCCGCCGACGGCACGCGCAGCGAAGCGCGCGATGCGGTCGGCCTCGGCATCAGCGGCGAGTCGATGGGGCAGCAGATCGGCATCTATTTCCACGCCGATCTTTGGGAATATGTAAAGGACCGGCCTTACCTGCTTATGTGGATCTACAACGCCAGGACATCGGGCGTGCTGATATCGCTGGATGGGCGCAATCGCTGGACCTACAATTTCGGCTATGCGGAAACCGAGACGCGGCACGATTTCACCGAGGAGCGCTGTCTGGAGATACTGCGCGCGGTGATCGGGACGGATGATATCGACATCGAAATCAAGAACATCATGCCGTGGCGCATGCAGGCGCGCATTGTCGATTCCATGTCCTCGGGGCGCGTATTCTTTGCCGGCGACGCCGCGCATCCGTTGCCGCCCACGGGCGGGCAGGGGGTGAACACCGGTGTTGCCGATGTGCATAATCTGGCGTGGAAACTGGATTTCGTGCTCAGGGGTTTTGCGCCCGAAGGTCTGCTGGAGACCTATGACACGGAGCGCCGTCCGGTTGCCAAGTTCAATGTCGAGCAAAGCGCGCGCAACGCCCGGGCCATGGAGAAGAAGGGCCTTTCGGGAATGCTGTTCAATGACAGCAAGTTCCTGTCCAACATCGAGGGTCCCGCGGGCGCGGCGAACCGGGCCAAGCTCGCCGAGGGCATTCCGGAACAGCGCGCCCATTTCGACTATCCGGGCCAGACCTTCGGCTTTCACTATGATTCCAGCCTCGTCACAGGCGACGGCACCCCCGAGCCGCCGATCGAGGTGGAAACCTACACGCCGACGGCGCGTCCGGGGCACCGCGCGCCGCATATTCCGGCCCGTTTCGAGGGCCGGGACATTTCGATCATCGACCTCTTTGATCTTGAGGCCTTTACGCTTCTCGCGGGCCCGAAGGGGCAAGCCTGGAAGGCGGCGCTTGATGGCCTGGACGGCAAGACGCTGCCGAAGGTGAATGCCTATCTGGTGGGACATGAGCTCGATGTCGAAACCGATCTTGAAGCCTGGAAAGACCTGTATGGCGTTTCAGAGGAGGGGGCGGTTCTCATCCGTCCCGATGGACATGTGGCGTGGCGCAGCTCCGGGAACGGCGATGCTGATGCCCTGATTGCCGCGCTTTTCAGATCGATCGGCCTGAATGCCGCATCCGAAGATGAAATCGCTAAGAGAAAGACCGTATTGAATGCCGCATCCTGAGTATCAGACAGCAGTCATCATCAAAGAAGCGGGTGGTCCCGAGGTTCTCGTCGCCGAACGGGTGCCAGTCCAGAGCCCCGGCCCCGGCGAGGTGCTAATCCGGGTCTCCGCGGCCGGCGTGAACAGGCATGACGTTCACCAGCGTGCGGCAGGAAAGCACAGCGACGGTCAGGCTGTTCCCGGCCTCGAGGTCTGCGGCGAGATCGTCGCCGCAGGCGAAGGCGTGCGCGGCGTCGCCGAAGGCGAGCGCGTCATGGCGCTGGTTCAGGGCGGCGGGTATGGCCAGTATGTCACCGCGAATGCGGGACTGGTGATGCCGGCGCCCGACGCGCTTTCCGATGCAGAGGCGGCAGGCATTCCCGAGGCCGTGTTCACGACGTGGTGGAACTTCTTCAACCTCATGTCGCTTGAGAAGGACCAGTTCGCCTTGTTTCATGGCGGCACCAGCGGCGTCGGCCACATCGCATTGCAGGCCATGTCGGCGCTCGGGTACAATGTTCTGGCGACCTGCGGCAGCGAGAAGAAGGTGTCGGCCGCGCTGAATTTCGGGGCCAAAGCCGCCTTTCTCTACGATGATCCCGACCTTGCGGACAAGGTGCTGGCCGCCACCGGCGGCAAGGGCATATCCGCGCTTCTGGATGTCTCCGCCGGCGCGCATGTGGCGCAGGACCTGAAGATGATGGCGCCGGACGGGATGATGGCGCATCTGTCCGGCGGCGGCGGCGCCTCCCTCAGCGTTCCGTTGCGCGACATCATGGCCAAGCGGATTCGTATCACCGGCTCGCTTCTGCGCCCGCTGCCGCTGGCGCGCAAGATCGCGGTCGCAAGGATGATCCGCGCGGATGTCTGGCCGCTTCTCGGACGCCAGGTGCGGCCGCAGATCGAGGGCCGGTTCGACTTCCGGAAAGCCGCCGACGCCCATCGCATGATGGAGAACAACAGCCATATCGGCAAGATCATCCTCGACGTCGTTCACGACTGACAGGCTGGCTCAGACATCTCCCGGGCGGCGGTTGAACCCGCCGCCTGCTGCCTTGTGTGACCGCTGCGCCTTTTGTTGCTGTAGTCTTGGATAGACAGGGGGCAAGGCGGGCTTTGATCGACCGCCCGGCTTGGCATCGCCCCCGATTTTCCCATAATAGAGCTCGCGGACGCGAAACATGCCACTGGACAAGCCCTGCGCTTGTGCATCCGGAGACGAGTTGAGAATGACCACCAAGGGCGGATCACGCTACAAGAGGATTCTCGACCAGTTCACCGAAGACCGACCGGCATGGACCGTTGCCGATCTGGCGGAGCAGCTGGAAACGGCCAGCAGCACCCTGTACAAGTGGGTCGGGGAGCTCGTAGCCCTCGGCTTTCTGGAAGCCACGCTCGATGCCCAGTATCGGCTGGGGCCGGCGTTCCTGGAGTTCGAGCGCCGTTTGCGGCGAACGGACCCGTTGCTGCGGGCGGGCGAGGTATTTCTCACGGAACTTGTCGAAAAGTCCGGGCTCGAGTGCACGGCAATTCTGGCGCGGCTTTACGGCAACAAGGTCATGTGCGTCGCGGATGCGCACAGCGCGAACATGCAGTTGACCAGCAGTTTCGAACGAGGCCTGCCGATGCCTCTGACGAGGAGCGCCACGTCGCGGGCGATCCTCTCCGTCATCGAGTCGCGCCGTCTGAAGCGTTTCCTGCAGCGCGAAACCGAACTGAAGGGACCGTCCCTGAATCGTTTTCTCGAAGATGTCTTTGCCGCGCGCAAACAGGGCTACTGGATCTCCCGCGGCGAGGTCGACCAGGGCGCGATCGGCATCGCGGTTCCGCTTTTCGACCGGCAATTGGGGCTCGAGGCATCGCTCAGTCTGGTGGTGAAAACCGACAATGTGACCGAGGAAGAGCTTGGCAGAGTGACCGCTCTGCTGACGCAGACCGTTGAGCGGATACAGGCGTTTCTGGCGCAGCAGTATAAGGAGCCGGAAACGACATAGCGATTTCAGGGCTGCAGTGCTTTGGACAAGGACGGCAACCCTGAAAATATGATGTTATGACCGCAGAATGGCCTTGCCCCAGGTGTTCAGCGAGCGTGCTTCGTGGGGCCAGTCTTCGCATGGGCGGTCATGAATGACTTCGAGCTCGGCGGAGATTTCGATCCAGTTGCCATCCGGGTCCGCGATAAACGCAAACAGATTGTGGCCGGGTCCATGCCGGCCCGGTCCCCACATAAGCTGGATCCCCTTGCTGGCGAAATGTTCGCACCAGTCGCGCAGGTAATTCCATTCTCCGGCCTCGTAGGAATGGTGATCCATGCCCGTGCGGTCGCCGTCAAAGGCGGCTATGGTGTGGTGCTCGTGATTGGAGGTCACGAATATCGTGGCGATTGATCCGTCGTCGCGCACGACACGGTCAACCATGCGGAAGCCGAGCTTCTTGTGGTAGAATTCATAAAAACCCTCGATGTTCTGCGTGCGATAGGTCATGTGCTGAACGGGACCCCAGATGGGGGCTGCGGCATTGGCGCGCGGCCAGCCCATCGTCTTCACATAAGCGGCTTTCGACAGTCCGAATGCGACGAGATGGCCGTCGTAATCGCGCACGGCAAAGGCGCCATCCTCGAAATAGGGAGACGGGCTGTCGAGGATTTCGACGCCCTGCGAGCGGGCGCGTTCGCGTATCATCTCCAGACCATCGGCGTCGCGCACCGCAAGGCCGGAAAATCCGAGCTTCTGGTCCTCCCCCTTCAGCACGATCATGCGGCGGGCCGGCCCTTCGCAACGCCACTGGGTCTCGGAGATCTTCTCGACCTCCATCTGCATGGCGTCGCCGTAGAACGCGGCGAGCCTCTCCGGGTTCGCGCTCTCGAATGCGACGTGGTGAAGATATGCGCCGGCTTGGGCGACGGTATCGGTCATTTGTACTCTCCTCAAAGTTTTTACGTTGCAATATTATCTAAAAAAGAGAATACTGCAAATGAATTGACGTGTGGGGAGCAAATCCTCGATGCGCGAGACGTGTATGGGGCATGCCGGCCGCAAACGCCGCAACCCGGAAAGCAGGAGGGCCGAAGCCTTGAAGAATAGCGAAGGAGGCTTTCGCGCGGAGACATCCGCCGTTAGCCGGGCAACGGGCGCATCAGACCCCGAACCGGCAATCAGTTGCGCCGATATATACGATACTTTTCATGCCGCGTTGGGTGTCTGCAGCCTCCAGTTCAGAAATCTCGGAAAGCGGGAGACTTTCTTCGGGCCGGCGGAGACGGTCGCGACATTCGAGGATCATACGCCGGTTCTCAAATGCGTTTCCGCTGCCGGCAACGGGCGTGTCCTCGTGGTGGACGGGCGAGGGTCGCTGACGACCGGCGTGATGGGCGACCGACTTGCGGAAATGGCGAGGATGAATGGCTGGGCCGGCGTCGTGATCAACGGCGCGGTTCGCGACAGCGCGGCCATCGACGCCATGGCGTTTGGCGTGAAGGCGCTCGGCGCGACGGCAAGGCGGGGCTGGCAGGCGACCTCAGGCAGGTTCGGCGGACAACTGCGATTCGGCGATATCACCATTGATCGCGGCGATTGGATATATGCTGATCGGGACGCGGTGCTGGTCAGCAAATCGGAGCTGGACATGACCCTCGTAAAGGGCGCCGCGGTGGCGGAATGAGATGCCGATAAAGCCGGAAAGGCGCAATTTGAAGGAGGCTCCTGCCCCTTCAGGAGAAACGGGCCGCCGCGCCGCGCAGACCAAGATGCGGTGATCGCGCGATGGGAGGGAGGATTCCACGTGACTACGGATAGCAACATGACTGAGACGATTGAGACCGACGTACTGATTGTCGGCGCGGGACCGGTGGGCCTGTCGCTGGCCAACGAGCTGGGGTACCGCGCGGTCGATTATATCCTTGTGGAAGAGGGGGAGGGGAAGGTCTTCTTTCCGGCCGGCGAGAATATCTTCTCCCGCACGATGGAGTATTTGCGCCGCTGGGGCATTGCCGATCGTGTGCGCTTCGGCGATGCGATATCGCCCGACTATCCGCGCAATATGGGGTTCTGCACCACGCTGGAGGGCTGGCCTCTGGCGCTTTTCCCAGGGGTCTCAAACGCCGAAGCCCCGCAAAAGGACGCGCATTCGCCAGAAGGCGGGTTCTTCTACCCCAAGAAAGGGTTCGACCCCGCGCTCCGTCAGGCCGCTGAAGAAAAGGGCGGCGATTTGCGATATGGCCACAGGCTGATTTCATTCGATCAGGACACAGACTATGTGACGAGCATCGTCGAAGACCTGCAAACCGGCGAAAGGCGTCAGATACGCAGCCGGTATCTTGCAGCCTGCGACGGCGCGCGCAGCACGGTCCGCAAACAGCTTGGCATCAGCTACGTCGGAAGCTTCGGCGAGGGCTTCAACTTCGCGGTCTACTTCCGCTGTGAGGGTCTGGGAGACAAACTCACCCGCTTGTTCGGGCGCAAGATGGCGCAGGTGCATACCGTATGCCACGCCAATCGCGCCTACATCACGGCGGTTGACGGCCGGGATGAATGGCGGTTCTCCATGTACACGGAAGAAAAACGGGATTTCGACCCGCGAGACGTGGTGGCCGCGGTCATCGGCCCGGAGCTCGCCTTCGAGGTGATCCAGGCTCAGCCCTGGACGGGACACCGCGTGGTGGCGGAGCGCTATCGCGACAATCGCGCGTTTCTGCTGGGCGATGCAAATCATCTGCGCTGGCCGAAGGGCGGTTTCGGCGCCAATACAGGCATCGGCGATGCCGTGGATCTGGGCTGGAAGCTTGCCGCGCGCTTGCAGGGATGGGGCGGGGAGACCCTGCTGGACAGCTATGAGGCCGAACGGCGGCCGATCGCCATACGCAATACCAACGAGGCGGCGAACAACCGGGTGTTCGACAGCATGATCGCGCCGGAGCCGCATGTGGAAGATGATGGCGAGGAGGGTGCGGAAGTGCGTCAGCGGCTGAGAGACCGTCTCTTCGCCCTGCGCTACCGGGAGTTCGCGACAGCCGGCATACAATTGGGACACCGCTATCGCCAGTCGCCGGTCTGCGTTCCGGACAACAGTCTGGAACCGCCGGACGATCACATGCTCTATCGCCCGTCAACATATCCCGGCGGCCGGGCGCCGCATGCCTGGATGAACGATGGCCGCTCGACGCTCGACCTGTTCGGCAAGGCCTATGTCCTGATGGTCTTCGGCACGATAGAGGGAACCGATACGTTTCTGGCCGAAGCCAAAAGAATGGGCATACCTGCCGGCATGCATCTGATCGAGGAGGAAGAAATCGGCGCGCTCTACGAAAAGCCGCTGGTGCTCGTGCGACCGGACGGGCATGTCTGCTGGCGCGGCGAACGGGTTCCCGAAGCAATGACGGAATTGTGGAACACGGTCACGGGCCGGCGTTGCGCCGAGGAACCGTAAATGCGCCGCAGGCGCGCCTGCTGTTGTCCGGTCCCGTGCTGAAGTTCGGGAACCGGCGGATCGCCGCGTCAAACCTTTACCGTGACCATCGCCCATGCGATATCTCGTCTGGAAGCGGCCGATCTCCACAACGCACGGGTCTTTAGCAAAGATGAGCCAACTCAATCACGTGCGATCGTTGCAGCGCGGTATCGCGATCCTACAGATCATAAACCAGAAGAACGGCCTCAAGGCCGCTGAAATCGCCGCGATCGCGGACATCCCGCGGCCGACGGTCTATCGGCTCCTGGAAACGCTGGAGCAGATGCGCCTGATCGTGAAGGATCAGACGAGCGATAGCTGGCGCGTTGCCATTCACGCGAAATCGCTCAGCTCCGGCTTCCGCGACGAGGACTGGGTCATTCAGACCGCGGTGCCCGAGATGGTGCGGCTGGGACGCCAGGTGCTGTGGCCGCTCGATCTGGTCGCATTCCGCAATTCTGTCATGGAGATCCGGGAATCCACGCATAATTTCAGTCCGTATTCCCTGGATCACGGCATGGTCGGCCTGGGCCTGCCCGTGCTGGGCAGTTCCAGCGGGCGCGCCTATCTGGCCTTTTCCCCGGATGACGAACGCGAACATGTTCTCGCCGGCCTGAGCGTTGAACTGGGCGTTGAGCCGCCCTTCATGACCGTGGACGGCCCATTGGAAAAGATACTGGAAGAATGCAGAGATCTGGGGGTCGGGTTTCGTCGCGAGGGCTTTCGCAGCGGAACCATGAGCATTTCGGCTCCGGTGGTGTTCAGGAAACGCGTGATCGCATGCCTGACGATGGTCTGGATCAAGTCGGCGCTGAGCTTTGAATCCGCCGTGGCCAGCTATCGCGAACCGCTCATCGAAGCCGCCAACAGGATCTCCGCCCAGGTCGAAAAGCTCGAATACGAGATCGAGGAACTGGGCGATTGATTGTTCCTGCCTGCGCTTACTGCCGGCGCGCAAGAGGAGTGAACCGCACCGGGTTTGCCGGAGGCTCCTACTCTTGAGTAAGATGGAGCATCA
>NZ_JBAKFQ010000039.1:0-25214 GCF_053484255.1 Martelella sp. FLE1502 | reverse complement strand
GACCGGCGTTTTCACCCGGGTGCTGCTGGAAGGTGGGGCACGTCACTTCAGGGCAAGCGATGTGGGCCAGGGCCTGAGGGCGGAGCGGAGCGCCGGCGAGCCGCGCGTCACAAATATCGAGGGGCTGAATGCCCGGCACCTGACCCGAGACGATATCGCCGAGGGGGCGATGCAATGGGTCGTCTCCGATGTCTCATTCATCTCGCTGAAGCTCGCCCTGCCGCCGGCGCTGGAACTCGCAGAACCCGGCGCGACCTGCGTGCTGCTGGTGAAGCCGCAATTCGAGGCGGGCAAGGACAATATCGGCAAGAAGGGCCTGCTGAAGGACCCGGCACTCGGTCCCGTGATTGCCGCCGATCTGGAGAAGTGGCTCACCGAAGACATGGGCTGGCAAAGCCTGGGCATCGCGCCCTCGCCGATCGAGGGCGGTGACGGCAACCGCGAATTTCTGCTCGCCGGATGCAAACCCGGCAAAAAAGAGGAATAAAATCCCATGGCCGCCGAAACCGTGACCATTGAAAAGCTGGGCGCAAAGGGCGATGGCATTGCGCAGACGCCCGAGGGGCCGGTCTTCGTGCCCTTCGCCCTGCCCGGCGAGCGCATCACGATCGCCCGGCAGAAATCCTCCGGCGCGATGCTCGCGCTTCTGAAACCGTCGGCCGAACGCGTGGAACCCGCCTGTCGGCATTTCGGCCCGGACGGCAAGAACGGCACCTGCGGGGGATGCTCGCTCCAGCATCTGTCCCCCGCGCCCTATCAGGATTTCAAACGTCAGGTCGTGATCGACGCACTTTCCGCCCACCGCCTCGACTGTCCGGTCGAGGCGCTCGTTGGAGCGGCGCCGGGCCAGCGCCGCCGGGCGACCTTTTCGGCGCGCAAGACCGAGGCCGGCATCGTGCTCGGCTTTTCCAGCCCGGAAAGCCACCATATCGTCGAGATCGAGGAATGTCCGGTGCTGTCGCCGGTGCTGTTTTCCCGCCTGCCCGCCCTTCGCCTTCTGGCAGGCATTCTGGCGAGCGGAAGCGACGCGTTCCGGATCGCCGTGCTGGAGACCGAAACGGGCCTCGACATCAGTTTCTCGGGCCTCAAGCCGCCGTCAGAAAAGCGCCGGCAGGCCGCGACCCGCGCGGTGATGGCGGTCAAGGGCATTGCCCGCCTGACCTATGAGGACGAAATCATCGTCGAGCCGGCGCGCCCTGCCCTCGATATCGCCGGAACAAGCGTGAACCCGCCGCCGTCGGGTTTCGCCCAGGCAACCCGCGAGGCCGAGGAGGCGATGGCGAGGCTGGTGGCGAAGCATCTGAAAAGCGCCAAACAGGTCGCCGATCTGTTCAGCGGGTTCGGCACTTTCGCCTTGAGGCTGGCCGCGAGATCGAAGGTGCACGCCGTCGAGTTCGACGCAAAGGCGCTCGCCGCGCTCGATATGGCCGTGCGCAACCGCCAGGGGCTGAAGCCGGTGACAAGCGAGCGGCGCGACCTGTTCCGCCGCCCGCTGCTTGCGCGCGAACTCTCTGGCTTCGACGGCGCTGTTTTCGATCCGCCCCGCGCGGGCGCGCGCGAACAAGCCGAGGAACTGGCACGCTCCAAGGTCGCGAAGATCGCCGCGGTTTCCTGCAACCCCGCCACACTTGCACGGGATCTCCGGCTTCTCGTCGACGGCGGCTACAGGATCGAGCGGGTCGTCCCCATCGACCAGTTCCTCTGGTCCCACCATGTCGAGGCCGTGGCGCTTCTCAGCCGGGCAAAATAAAACCCCGGCGAAAACCGCCGGGGTTCGATGTCACGCCGTCGCGTGCACTCAGTAGTAAGGCGACAGGCACTGCTGGCGCGGGCCGTTATAGGGCTGGAAGGTGTTATCGTAGCTTCGATAGGAACGATAACGGTTCTCGCACCAGGCATAATGCTTGGGGTTCAGCCCGTTGGTCTGCTGCGGACGGTTGTTGTTTCCCGCCGCAAGTGCGCCGCCGATGATCAGTGCCCCGGCACCCAGAACTGCGAGCGGAACCCAGGCATTGTCGTTATTGTCCCAGCGGTAGTTCGGACCCGGACGCGGCGGGCGATAGCCCGGCGGATAGCGGTAGTAGCGATCGCGATTGTAATAGCCGCCCCTGCCATTATAGGCGTGATGACGACGATCATAACCGGGTCGGCGATCATAGCCATGACGGCGATCCCAATTGCGGCCACCCCGGTCGCCGTTCCAGTTCCGCCCATCGACGCGTTCGATTCTCGCATCCGCGCCAGCCGGGTTCACGGAAATCGGCATGGACTGAGCTGGGATGGCGCTCGTCGCCACGACAATCGAGGCAAGTGCTGCGGCCACCATTTTCTTTGCCCGATCTAACATCTGCATCTCCCGTTCTTTCTTTTAAGCCGAAGCCCGGATTGGCCTCGTACGCTATGTGACAACCATAAAACTTACCACCTGAACTCAGGATTAACGGCTTGTTTAGATTTCTCTAAACGCGCGAAATATGCGGGAGGTTCAAAAAAAGAATGCGCCGGGAGGTCTCGTGTCAGACCGTGGGCACCGTACCGCCGTCGACGACATACTCGACGCCTGTAACCGCCGAGGCAGCAGGAGAGGCAAGAAAGCCGATGACATTAGCCACTTCCTCCGGCTTGGCCGGACGGCCGAGCGGAATGCCGCCCAGCGCGCCCATGATGATCGCCTTCGCGCCCTCGTAGTCCGTTCCGGAACTCTCGGCGATGCGTTCGGCGAGCGCCACCGAGGCCTCGGTCTCGATCCAGCCCGGCGATACCCGCACGACCCGGACACCGCTGGGCGCCAGTTCCTTCGACAGGCTCTTGCTGTAAGTCGAAAGCGCGGCCTTGGCGCTGGCATAGGCCGTGGTCGATTCCGGCAGCGGCAGTTGTCGCTGGATCGAGGTGACGTGCACGATGACGCCGCCTTGACTGAGTTGCGGCGCAAGCGCGCGCTCGAGCCGAACCGCAGGCATCAAATTCAGGTCGATTTCACTTCTCCAGATATCATCGGTCAGCGCGGCGAAACCGCCGCCCGGCGCCGAAGAACCGCCGGCGACATGCACGATGATATCGATGCCGCCGAGAAGGCCTATGGTCTCGGCGGCCACCCTCGCACAGCCCTCGGCAGTGGCGATATCGGCCGCGATAAAGGCGACGCCTTCCGGCGCATCCTCCGGCTTCGACCGGGCCGTCGTCACCACATCAGCGCCGCGCGCGGCCAGATGAGCGACCACTGCCGCCCCAAGACCGCGCGTTCCGCCGGTGACGAGCGCGCGCTTTCCCTCAAACACGCCCATCAACTGATCTCCAGCGTATGAATGAGGTCATTCCTGAGGGTAAAGGCATAATCCAGATCGACCGGGCTGCCCGGGAAATTGCCTTCAACATGGGCGGTTACGATGAGCCTGCCGTTTTCGCTTCTGGCGGCAATCGGCGTGCTGGTATATTGATATTCCGTCGCGGTCTTCGCCCGCCATGCGCCGATCGCGGCCCGTCCCCTATGGGTCTTGCCTTCGTCACGCACAGTGGCATCTTCCGTGAAGCAGTGGGCGACCGTGTCAGTATCGCCGGGATCTGTCGCCAGATAGGTTGCGATCGCCTTGGGTAAATCGCGCATAATGGTCTCCTTGGTTTCGTTGCGAGCCGGCAGGATGTGGGCTAACCTGAAAAAATGACAAGTACGGACGAAAAAGTGGGGTACGAACCCAAAAGTAAGTACACAAGCCAGACCGCCGCCGCAGGCGTGGAGACGGCGCTGCGCTTTCTGGAGGGGCGATGGAAACTGGTGATCCTGTTCCACCTGTTCGGCGGCAGGGTGATGCGGTTTTCGGAGCTGGAACGGGCGATCCCCGACGTCTCGCAGAAAATGCTGATTCAGCAGCTTCGCGCGCTGGAGAATGACGGCATCGTGCGCCGGGTCGTTTACCCGGAGGTGCCGCCCAAGGTGGAATACCGCCTCACCGACTGGGGACAGGCGCTTTGCCCGGCGCTCGACGCGCTTTTGAAGTGGGCGGAGCAGAAGCCGGAGATGCCGGCCGAATAGGAAAAGCGGCGTCGGCCAAAAAAAGAGCGGGTCCGCATTTCGGTCAAATGCGGACCCGCTCTTTTGTCATCACTGGTAATACGCTCAGATGTCGCTCTCGCTCGTCACGATGCGCGAGACCAGGCCGTATTCGATCGCTTCCTCGGCCGACAGCCAGTAGTCGCGGTCGATATCCTTGGCGATCTTTTCCTCGGGCTGGCCGGTGGCTTTCGAGAAGATCTTGATAAGCCGCTCGTTCATCTTGATGATCTCGCGGGCCTGGATTTCGATATCGGAAGCCGGGCCGCGGGTGCCGCCGGAGGGCTGGTGCAGCAGGAAGCGGGTGTTAGGCAGGCAGATGCGATCTTCCTTCGGCGCGGCGGCATAGATCAGCGCGCCGGCGGAGGCGACCCAGCCCGAACCGATCATGACCACCCGCGGCTTGATGAACTTGATCAAGTCGTGGATCGAATCGCCCGATTCCACATGGCCGCCCGGCGAATTCACGAAGACGCGGATATCCTCGTCGGAAACCGCCGCCATCGCGACAAGCTGCGAGCAGACCCGCTGCGCCAGTTCCTGGGTAATCGGCCCGTAGATGAAGATCGAGCGCGACTTGAACAGATTGGCTTCCGCCTCCTTGCCCAAGGGCAGTTCGGTCTTCTTGTCGTCTTCTTCGTCGTTCATCTGCAACTCCGGGAATCAGGATTGTTATCTCCCGACTTAATGCCAATGAACCGGCAATACAATGACCGCGCCTTCAAAGGCCGCGATGAAGCCCGGATTCGGCGTCGACTCTTGAAAAACAGCCTCGGCGACCCCACATAAAAATAGTGACCGGCGACGGCCACGCTATCATTGTCCAAAATCCAATCAACATTGAACCATTCTGCCGCATGACGAGCATCGCGCTTTCATTCGCGGCACTCTGCATACGCGAAAGGACACTCCCTTGCGTTACAATCGACTTGGAAATTCCGGCCTCAAGGTTTCCGAACTCTGCCTTGGCACCATGACCTTCGGCGGCAAAGGCATGTGGACGGCCATCGGCCAGCTCGACCAGAAGGCCTCCGAGGAACTCGTCTCCGCCGCCCTCGACGCCGGCATCAATTTTCTCGATACCGCCAATGTCTATTCCGAAGGCCTTTCGGAGGAAATCACCGGCCAGGCGCTGAAGAACCTGAACGTACCCCGCGACGAGATCGTCATCGCCACCAAGGTTTTCGGCGGCATGGGCGATGGGCCGAACAGCCGGGGCTCGTCGCGCTACCACATCATGGAGCAGGTCAAGAACAGCCTCACCCGGCTTCAGACCGACCATATCGACCTCTACCAGCTCCACGGTTTCGATAACACCACGCCGATCGAGGAAACGCTGGAGGCGCTCGACACCCTCGTCCGCCACGGCCATGTCCGCTATATCGGCGTCTCCAACTGGGCGGCGTGGCAGATTGCCAAGGCGCTCGGCATTTCGGAACGCAAGGGTCTCGCCTCGTTTCAGTCGCTGCAGGCCTATTACACGATCGCCGGTCGTGATCTGGAACGCGAAATCGTGCCGATGCTGAAATCGGAAGGCGTCGGGCTGATGGTCTGGTCGCCGCTCGCCGGCGGTTTCCTGTCGGGCAAATATGACCGCGACAACCAGACGGATGGCGAAGGCCGCCGCGTCGCCTTCGACTTCCCGCCCGTCGACAAGGAACGCGGCTTCGCGACAATCGACGTGATGCGCGAGATCGCGGACGCCAAGGGCGTTTCTGTGGCGCAGATCGCGCTTTCCTGGCTGCTGCACCAGTCCGCCGTCACCAGCGTCATCGTCGGCGCCAAACGCAAGGAGCAGCTTGAAGACAACATCGCCTCGACCGCGGTGGAATTCACCGCCGAGGAAATGGAGCGCCTCAACGCCGTCTCCGCGCTGCCGCGCGAATATCCGGGCTGGATGTTTGAACGTCAGTCGGGAAACGAGGTGAAGACCGAGCCGCGTTCGCTGAAATAGTCTCTGCGTGCGGGGTGGTCGCCGAAAGGCCGCCCCGGCATCGAACCGAGCATCATGAAAGCCGCACCCTGACCCCGTGCGGCTTAACGCCTTCCGGCTCCACATGAATGGCAAGCGAGGCCCCGGGGATCGCCTTCTTGATCGCCGCTTCCAGCCGGTCGCAGATATCGTGGGCTTCGCCCACCGGCATGTCCTCGCTGACCACCAGATGGAAATCGATAAAGGCCGCCGAGCCCGCCCTGCGGGTGCGCAGGTCGTGAACGCCGGAGGAGCCGGCGGCATTGTCCATGATCGCCTGACGAATCATTTCGGATTCTTCCTGGGTAAGCGCCGTATCCATCAGCCCGCCGAGCGATTCCTTGATCAGCCCCCAGCCCGCATAGAGAATGTGCGCGCCGACCGCGAGCGCGAGCAGCGGATCGAAGATCGGATAACCGGTGGCGAGCGCGAGCCCGAGCCCGATCACGACGCCGATCGAGGTCACCACGTCGGTGCGGATATGCTTTCCGTCGGCGACCAGCGCGGGCGAGCGCGCCGCCCGCCCGGCGCGGATCAGCACATAGGCCCACACGCCATTGATCAGGCTTGCCACCACATTGACGCCGAGACCGATATAGATATCGGTCGGCATTGTCGGATCAAGCAGTTCGCTCGCCGCTTCCTTGAAGATCAGTAGCGCCGCCACGACGATCGCGACGCCCTCGATAACGGCCGAGATATATTCCGCCTTGTGGTGACCGAACTGGTGATCGTGATCGGCGGGCTTGGAGGCGTAGATGATGGCGACAAGGGCCGCGACCGAGGCGACGACGTTGACGATCGATTCCATCGCATCGGAAAGAAGCGCGACCGACCCCGTCAGATACCAGGCGGCAAGCTTGATCGCGAGCACCAGGAGCGAGAGCGGGATCGTGGCGATGGCAAGCTTGCGGGGCATGCTTGATCCATGGGCATGGCCTGTGCTCATTGCGCGCTCCCATAGCGTAGGACCGTTCAGGAAACCGGGCGGCTTCCTTGATGACGATGTGAAATTGCAGACTTTTCCGAGACCACCGGGGCCAAATGCAAAGCGGGCCGGAGAAGGCCCGCACCGCATTGCTACTCAATCACGCCCCCATCCGCAAGCCTCAGCCGACAGCTTTCCTGCCTGAAACATCGGCATGGTCGACGAGCTTGCCGACGACATTCTCGATGATGCGCATGCCGGCATCGCCGCCGAGCGTCATGATCGATTCGGGATGGAACTGGACAGCGGCGACCGGCTCGCTGACATGTTCGATGCCCATGACGATGCCGTCATCGGTCTCCGCCGAAATCGCGAATTCGGTCGGTAGTTCCACCGCATCGGCAAAGATCGAATGATAACGACCGACGGTGATTTCATTGGGCAGGCCATCGAAAAGCCGGCCGTGCTCGAGAATGCGGATGCGCGAGGGCTTGCCATGCATCGGCACCGCCAATTGCCGGAGCGTGCCGCCATAGGCTTCTGCCAGCGCCTGCAGGCCAAGGCATACGCCGAAGATCGGCAGGCCGCGTTCGCGCGCCTTCTTGATCGTCGCCTTGCAATCGAAATCCTTCGGCATGCCTGGACCGGGCGACAGCACAACCAGATCGGGCGCAACACGGTCGAACGTCTCGTCGGCCACGGGGGACCGCACCGTGGCAACCTCCGCGCCGGTCTGGCGGAAATAATTGGCGAGCGTGTGGACGAAGCTGTCCTCGTGATCGACCAGCAGAATCTTGAGCCCCTTGCCGACCTTCTCGACGGCGCGCACGGCTGGCGCACGGGTTTCCGCATCCGCCTCGCGGATCGCGGCCAACATGGCTGATGCCTTCAATTCGGTCTCCGCTTCTTCTTCATGGGGATCGGAATCGAAAAGCAGGGTCGCCCCCGCGCGCACCTCGGCAACGCCCTGCTTGACGCGGATGGTGCGCAGCGTCAGGCCGGTGTTCATGTCGCCGTTGAAGCCGACCATGCCGATCGCGCCGCCATACCAGGCGCGCGGGCTCTTTTCGTTGTTTTCGATGAAGCGCATCGCCCAGAGCTTAGGCGCGCCGGTGACGGTGACGGCCCAGGCGTGGCTGAGGAACGCGTCGAAGGCGTCCATGCCGGCGCGAAGCCGGCCCTCGATATGGTCGACGGTGTGGATCAGGCGCGAATACATCTCGATCTGCCGCCGGCCGATGACCTTGACGGAGCCTGGCTCGCAGACGCGGCTCTTGTCGTTGCGGTCGACATCGGAGCACATTGTGAGTTCCGACTCGTCCTTCTGCGAATTGAGCAGTTTCAGGATCTGCTGGCTGTCGGCAATCGGGTCCTCGCCGCGCTTGATGGTGCCGGAGATCGGGCAGGTCTCGACCCGGCGGCCGGTGACCCGTACGAACATCTCCGGCGAGGCGCCGATCAGATATTCCTGATTGCCGAGATTGATGAAGAAGGAATAGGGGGAGGGGTTGGTCGCCTTCAGCCGCTTGGAAATCGCCGACGGTTTGCTGGCGCAGCGTTCCATGAACTGCTGGCCCGGCACGACCTCGAACAGGTCGCCGCGCACGAAGCTTTCCTTGGCGCGGTTGACGAGTTCCGCATATTCGCCCTTGTGGTGATCGCCCTTCGGCGGAACGCTGTTGGAGGGGCGGAACGGGTCCGGTTCGATCGTCCCGTCCCTGCCCTCGGTCGCGATGCCGTCCTTTTCGAAATCATAGCGGTCGATCCAGGCCTTGGCGGCATGGTTGTCGACCATCAGCACCTCGTCGGGGAGGTAGAGCACCATATCGCGCTGGTCGAGCGGACGTTCGAGCTTCAGCGGGACTGCGTCGAACTGGAAGGCGAGGTCATAGCCGAACGCGCCGTAAAGGCCGAGGCTGGCATCCTCCTCGGAGAAGAACAGGTCGGTGATCGCCCGAAGCACGGTGAAGACGGTCGGTGCCTTGGAGCGCTCCTCCTCGGTGAACTGGCGGTCGGGCTCGGCGACCTTGAGATCGATGCGGCGGGACTCGCGGGCAAGGATGGTAACGGCATCAAGCGCCTCCAGCACCGGCAGGATCAGTTCGAGCAACGCCTCGCCGCGGCCATTGAAGGCCTCGAGCCAGACATTGCGGCCATTGCAGGAGATCGCCATCGGCGGATCGATAACGGCGGTATCCCAGCGGGTATAGCGGCCCGGATATTCGTAATTGGAGGAGAGCACCGCGCCGCGGCGCGAATCGAGCCGCTCGATATAGCTCGAGATCGCGTCGTCATAGGGCACAAACCGCCGCGTCCGCGTGATCTCAACGCCGCCTCTGGTCAGATAGCTCTCGCCGCCATCGGGCCGCTCATGAAGGCTCATATTCCTTGCTCCACCTCGGTGATGCGGCGCTGCCGCATGCTGGTCATTCTCAACCCTTGCAAAGACGGCCCCAACAAAAAAGCCGCCTCGTTGGAGGGCGGCTTCGTCAGATCAACTGAACATGCGTGATCGCGGCCGCCGTTAGCGAGCCCACCACCAGTTTGCAACGTTGTTCATCGTGATCGTCATGCTGAATGTGTAGCGCAACCGCCGAAGGCTGGCAAGCGCGGATTCGGCAGCCGGCGCACCGGCTGCCATGCAACTCCTGGCTGCTGCGAGATGATCAGGCAATCAACTGCCCGTGGCAGTGCTTGAACTTCTTGCCGGAGCCGCACGGGCACGGTTCGTTGCGGCCGGTGTGCTTCCATTCTTCCGGCATGGCAGCGGCATCGCCGGAGGCGACCTGTTCGCCGGCCATCTCGTCCTCGCCGGTTGCGGGATCGATATGGCTGGCGCGCACCTCGGCGGGATTGATTTCGCGCTGCTGCGGCGGCGGAGCCTCGCGCACGAGCTGGACGCGGGACAGTTGCGAGATCGCAACCTCGCGCATATTGCCGAGCAGCGCCTGGAACAGTTCGAACGCCTCTGCCTTGTATTCCTGCAGCGGGTCGCGCTGTGCATAGCCGCGGAAGCCGATGACGGACCGCAGGTGATCAAGGTTGACGATATGCTCGCGCCAGAGATGGTCCAGCGCCTGCATCGTCACCTGCCGCTCGACATATTTTGCCACGTCGGGGCCGAACTGTTCGGCCTGCTTGGCGCGGTTTTCCTCGATCTGCTTTGCCGCCTCGTTGATGCGCTCCTCGATTTCCGGCTCGGCAATGCCGTCTTCCTCTGCCCATTTCTCGATCGGCAGGTCGAGGTTGAGGATACGCAGGCAGTCTTCCTTGAGGCCGGCGACGTCCCACTGTTCGGCATAGGCGCGCTCGGGAATACGGCGCTTGACGGCGTTTTCGATCACTTCCTCGCGCATTTCCCTGACGATTTCGGAAATGTCTTCCGAATCCATCAGTTCCTTGCGCTGGTCGAACACCACCTTGCGCTGGTCGTTCAGCACGTCGTCATATTTCAGCAGGTTCTTGCGGATGTCGAAGTTGCGGGCCTCGACCTTCTTCTGCGCGCGCTCCAGCGCCTTGTTGATCCACGGGTGGACGATCGCCTCGCCTTCCTTCAGGCCGAGCTTGGTGAGCATGCTCTCCATGCGGTCGGAGCCGAAGATGCGCATCAGATCGTCCTGAAGCGACAGGTAGAATTTCGAGCGGCCGGGGTCGCCCTGACGGCCGGAACGGCCGCGAAGCTGGTTGTCGATGCGGCGGCTTTCATGGCGCTCGGTGGCGATCACGTAAAGCCCGCCGGCAGCCAGCGCCTCGGCCTTCAGCCGGGCAACATCCTCGCGGATCGCCTTTTCCTTTGCGTCGCGTTCGGGACCCGGCGGGGTGAACTTGCGGGCGACTTCCACCCGCTCGCCCTGTTCGTTGGTCACGATATCGGTGCCCGGCTCGGTATCGCCAAGCTCGGCCTCGATACGCATTTCCAGATTGCCGCCGAGCTGGATGTCGGTGCCGCGACCGGCCATGTTGGTGGCGATCGTCAGCGCGCCCGGCACGCCGGCCTGCGAGATGATGAAGGCTTCCTGCTCGTGATAGCGCGCGTTGAGCACGCTGAAATCTGTGATGCCGTCCTTCTTCAGGGCGGCGGCCAGCAGTTCGGATTTTTCGATCGAGGTGGTGCCCACCAGAACCGGCTGGCCCTTGGCCTTGGCTTCCTTGATCTCCTCGACGATCGCCATGTATTTTTCCTGGACTGTCAGGTAGACCTCGTCGTCCTCGTCGAGACGGGCGATCGGCACATTGGTCGGCACTTCGACAACGTCGAGGCCGTAGATATTGGCGAATTCCTCGGCTTCCGTCGCCGCCGTGCCGGTCATGCCGGCAAGCTTGTCATACATGCGGAAGTAGTTCTGGAAGGTGATCGAGGCGAGCGTCTGGTTTTCCGGCTGGATCTTGACGTTTTCCTTGGCTTCCAGCGCCTGGTGCTGGCCGTCGGAATAGCGCCGGCCCGGCATCATGCGGCCCGTGAACTCGTCAATGATCACGACCTCGCCGTCACGGACGATATAATCCTTGTCACGCGAGAACAGCTTGTGGGCCTTCAGCGCGTTGTTCAGATGATGGACCACGGCGACGTTCTCGACGTCGTAGAGCGAGGCGCCCTTCATCATGCCGTTTTCGGTCAGAAGCTTCTCGAGCTTTTCCATCCCGTCTTCGGAGAAGTTGGCCGAGCGCTGCTTTTCATCGAGCTCGTAATCGCCCTCTTCCAGCATCGGAATGATCTTGTCGATCGACACGTAAAGGTCGGAGCGGTCGTCGAGCGGACCGGAGATGATCAGCGGCGTGCGCGCCTCATCGACCAGGATCGAATCCACTTCGTCGACGATCGCGTAATTGTGGCCGCGCTGCACCATCTCGGCGCGCTGCATCTTCATGTTGTCGCGCAGGTAATCGAAGCCGAGCTCGTTATTGGTGGCGTAGGTGATGTCGGCGTTATACGCCTCTTTGCGCTGGCGGTCGTCTAGCCCATGATGGATCACGCCGGTGGTCATGCCGAGAAAGCCGTAGAGCTTGCCCATATGCTCGCTGTCGCGCCGGGCCAGATAATCGTTGACGGTGACGACGTGAACGCCCTTGCCGGCGAGCGCGTTGAGATAGACCGGAAGGGTCGCGACCAGGGTCTTGCCCTCGCCGGTCTTCATTTCGGCGATCGAATTTTCATGCAGGATCATGCCGCCGATAAGCTGAACATCGAAGGGCCTGAGACCGAGAACCCGCTTGGAGGCCTCGCGCACCACCGCGAAGGCCTCGACAAGGATATCGTCGAGCGTCTTGCCGTCTTCGAGCTGTTTCTTGAATTCGTCGGTCTTGGCTTTCAGCGCCTCATCCGAAAGCGCCGAAATCTGCTCTTCCATCGCATTGATCGCGACGACGCGGGGTCTGTAGGCACGGACGCGGCGCTCGTTGGCCGAACCGAACAATTTGCGGGCTACGCCACCGAGTGAGACCATTTCAATAGCTCTTTCCGAAAGTTGTCATATTTAAACTCTACATGGCGCCCTGTTCGCATAGATGCACGCCCGGACGTCGAAGGACGCTGGCTTGGCAGACAGATAAGAGGGGGGTCACGCCATGTCAACGTCAAAGGCCGCTGGTCAATGGCGGGAAACCATCGGAAAACCGGTCCGCGTTCAGCTTCTCTTCAGATTAAAAAGTGGAAAGGTTGCAACGTAATACGCCGTTTTGCGTTGACGGAAAGAGATGCGACGACCACATTCCCGCTCATTCATCGGCGCATCACGACGGGCCGCTACGATTACGTTCAAACAATGAAAAGGTGAACTTATGCAGAAAAGAACCCTGGCAGCCGCAGTGCTGCTCGCAACGACCGTCAGCTTTGCCGCGCCGGTGTTCGCGCAGGACACCGATGCCGGCCAGACCGTGGTCGCGACCGTCGACGGCACGCCGATCACCGAGGAAGAGCTTCAGAGCACCGTCGATCAGTTCAAGGGCCAGTTCGGCCAGATGCCGGAAGAGCAGATGCGCGCCATCGCGCTGTCTAGCCTTGTGGACATGAAGCTGATCGCGGATGCCGCAAAGGACGAGGGTCTCGACCAGACCGATGCCTTCAAGACCCGCATGCAGCAGCTTGAACAGCAGGAACTCTACAACGCCTATTTCGACCAGGTGATCAATTCCCAGATCACCGACGAGATGCTGAAGGCGCGCTATGACGAGGAGATCGCCAAGGCGCCGAAGCAGGAAGAAATCCATGCCCGTCATATCCTCGTCGAGAGCGAGGACGAGGCCAAGGAAATTATCAAGGAACTCGATAACGGCGCCGATTTCGCCGAACTCGCCAAGGAGCACTCCACCGGCCCGAGCGGTCCCGATGGCGGCGATCTCGGTTACTTCGCCAAGGGTCAGATGGTTCCGCCGTTCGAGGAAGCGGCCTTCGCGCTGGAGCCCGGCCAGTATACCGAGGCCCCGGTCAAAACCGATTTCGGCTATCATGTCATCGAAGTCGAGGACAAGCGCGAGAAGGCGCCGGTGCCCTTCGAGCAGATCAAGCCGCAGCTTCAGCAGCTCGTCGCCGGCGAGAAATACAATGAAGCCGTCAACGCGCTGAAAACGGGCGATACCGTCGTTATCGAAGATAAGGACTTGCAAGACAGCTACGACGCCGTCAATAAAATGCAGCAGCAATAACCAGTTTCCGGCCCGCCATTGCGGGCCGGTTTCTTATCCGGCCTCGGCGTGTTCCCGCGGCCAAAGAAGAGGGTCATCATGTCGTCTGCCGTATCTCCGCTCGCGCCCAAATCCCTTACCCCCATGCCCGTCATCGACGGCGTGCGCCTGGCAACCGCCAGCGCCGGCATCAAGTACAAGGGCCGCACCGATGTGATGATGATGATCTTCGATGAGCCCGCCGCCGTCGCCGGCGTGTTCACCCGCTCGCGCTGCCCCTCCGCCCCGGTCGATTTCTGCCGCGCCAACCTTTCAAACGGCACGGCGAAGGTGCTGGTGGTCAATTCCGGCAATGCCAACGCCTTTACCGGCAAGAAGGGCAAGGAGGCGACCACGCTGACGGCCAAAACCGCCGCCGAGGCGGCCGGCTGCGACACGGGCGACGTCTACCTCGCCTCCACCGGCGTGATCGGCGAGCCGCTCGATGCATCCAAATTCGCCGGCGTTCTGGCCGACATGGCCGGACAGGCGAAGCCGGATTTCTGGCAGGACGCCGCCAAGGCGATCATGACCACCGATACCTATCCCAAGGTCGCAACCCGCGGCGCGACGATCGACGGCGTTGCGGTGACACTCAACGGCATGGCCAAGGGCGCCGGCATGATCGCGCCCGACATGGCGACCATGCTTTCCTTCATCGCAACCGACGCGGCGATTGCCGCGCCCGCCCTGCAGGCCATGCTTTCCGAAGGCGTCGGCAACAGCTTCAACGCAATCACCATCGACAGCGACACCTCGACCTCCGACACCGTGCTGGTCTTTGCCACCGGCAAGGCCCCGGGGCAGGACCCCGTCACCGACCCGACCGATCCCCGGCTCGATGATTTCCGCGCCGCGCTTCACGCGCTGATGAAGGACTTGGCGCTCCAGATCGTGCGCGATGGCGAGGGCGCGCGCAAGATGGTGACCGTCAACGTCACCGGCGCGGAGAGCGACCGGGCCGCCTTCGAGATCGCCCGTTCGATCGCCAATTCGCCGCTGGTCAAGACCGCCGTTGCCGGCGAGGACGCCAATTGGGGCCGCGTGGTGATGGCTGTCGGTAAGGCCGGCGAAAAGGCCGACCGCGACCGGCTGGCGATCTGGTTCGGCGATATCCGCGTCGCCTTTGAGGGCGAGCGCGACCCGGACTATTCGGAAGAACATGCCTCCGCCGTCATGCGGCAGGACGAGATCACGATCCGCGCCGATCTCGGCATCGGGGACGGTCAGGCAACGGTCTATACCTGTGATCTGACCAAGGAATATGTGGCGATCAACGGCGATTACCGGAGCTGAGGCCTGCGTTGCCGCAGGGCAACACAGGTCGCCTCGGAAGCGCCTTGCGTGTTTACAGCCCGGTCCCCCGCGTCTACATCCACCGAAACGGATCGTCACTGAATCGGAATCGTCTTGAACGTTGATCTTCCGCTTGTCCGCAGACTGGAAGCCATGGGCCTGCGCGCCTGGCCGGCGAAGAACGTGCTCTATGACGGCGCGTGGCAGCTTCGGATCACGGCCGGGCACCCATCCAAGCGGCTCAACAGCCTGGCCGTGCTGGATCGCTCCGATATCGCCGATATGGAAATCAGGCTGGAAAAGGCGAAGCGCCACTATGCCGCCTTCGGCCGCCCGCTCCTGATCCGCGAAACCCCGCTGACGCCGCCCGAGATCGGCGCATATCTCGTCGCCGAAGGCGCGGAGGCTTTCGACGAGAGCGTGGTGATGACCCTTGACCTCAATGAATTTCAGACCGCCGACGCCGTGGAGCTGCTGCCGAGCCAGGATGTCGGCCGCTTCGTCGACGCCTCGCTCGCGATCAACCCGGTCGAGGGGCTGACAAAGGCCGGGCTTGCCGAGGTTGTAACCGCCATCAAGCCCGCCCACGGCCTGTTCATCCGCGAGGACGACAAGCCCTACGCGGTTGGCCTTGCGGTGCATGATTTCGACATGGCCGGCATCGAGGCCTTCGCGGTTGCCGAAGCCGCCCGCAGACAGGGCCATGGCCGCAAGCTCGCCGCCGCCATGCTGCGCTGGGCCAAGGGCCGCGGCGCGCGCATGGCCTGGCTTCAGGTGACCGCGCAAAATACGGCTGGAATCGCTCTTTATCAGAGCCTCGGATTTGCCGAGGCCTATCGCTACCGGTACTGGCGGGAACAACAATGACGGATGGATCGAAGAGACTGCTACTGGTCGCCGCCTGCGCGCTGATCGACGCCGACGGGCGGATATTGCTGGCGCAGCGGCCGGAGGGCAAGGCGCTTGCCGGGCTCTGGGAATTTCCCGGCGGCAAGATCGAACAGGGCGAAACGCCCGAGGCCTGCCTGATCCGCGAAATGGAAGAGGAACTCGGCATCACCACCAAGGTGGCCTGCCTCGCGCCGCTGACCTTCGCCAGCCACACCTATGACGATTTCCACCTGCTGATGCCGCTGTTCGTCTGCCGCCGCTACCAGGGCATTCCGAAAGGCCAGGAAGGACAGGCGATCAAATGGGTGCGCGCCAAGGACCTGCGCGATTACCCCATGCCCCCCGCCGACGAACCGCTGATCCCGATCCTGCAGGACCTGCTATAGCGCTTATCGCTTCAGCTTGATCTCTTCGGTGTTCAACGCGTCGGCAAGCCGCACTTTTGCGGAACCCGGCTTCAGCGGTTTCTGCTGGCTTTCATGCGGGCTCCAGCCGGAGACGTAGATCACCGAGAAGCTGGCGCGAATGCGGCCGTCGGGGTCGGCGTAACGTTCGGCGTAGAGCTCGGCGGCGCGCAGGAAGAACCTTCGGCTGACCGGTTTGTTGGAACGGCCGAGAAGCGGGTTGCTCATGCCCATCGCCCTGAGATCCGCCATCAGCGCAAACAGCGTGTCGTAGCGCACCGTATAGGTTTCCTGATCGACCACCGGCAGGGTGAAGCCGGCGCGCTGGAGCAGGCCGCCGATATCGCGGACATCTGCAAACGGGATCACCCGCGGGCTCGCGCCGCCATAAAGCTCGATCTCCGCCGCCAGCAGACAGTCGCGCAGTTCGGCAAGCGTGCCGCTGCCGGGAATGGCCGCCAGAAACAGGCCATCCGGCTTCAGCGCCCGGCGAATCTGGATGAAATAGCCCGGCAGGTCGTTGATGAGATGGGCCGCCAGCGGCGACAGCACGAGGTTCAGTGACTGGTCGTCCAGCCCCGGCAGTTCGAGCGGCGCGAGCGAAAGCGCCTCCCCCTCGCCGGAAAAATCCGCATCAGTCTCGATCCGCGCGATCTCGCCGACCTTGCCCGTCGCCTGCGCGGCATTGGCGACGACGCCGGTGACGCCGTGCAGTTCCGCCGCCTTGTCGAAACGGCGTTCGACCACGGCCAGCCGGTCCGCCAGTTCCTCAGCCACGATATTGAGCAGGAAATCCGCGCCCTTCTGGCCTTTCCGGAAAGCGCGCAGCCGGTTTCTCGCCACGCGTTCGGTATCGAAAACCTGTTCCATGGCTGAATATCCTTTCCCGCAAATCGGCCTCGAAATGCACCCGGAAACGCGCTAGTGTCAAGCACATGGACGCGCCTGAACCCTCGCTTCTGAAAAACCTTGCCACCCGCTCCGAGGCGATGGCGCTCGGCGCGCTCAATCAGCTCGGCAATCTGATCTATCCGCCGGTCTGTGCCGCCTGCGGGCGCAATACCGGCTCGCACCGGGCGCTCTGCATGACTTGCTGGAGCGATATCCGCTTTATCGAGCGGCCGTTCTGCGCGGTGCTCGGCACCCCGTTTTCCCACGATCTCGGCGAAGGCATTTTAAGCGCCGAGGCGCTTGCCCATCCGCCGGAATTCGATCGGTTGCGCTCGGCGGCGTTTTATTCCGGCACGGTGCGCAATCTGGTCCACGCGCTGAAATATCGCGACAATACCCACCTGGCGGTGATGATGGCAAACTGGATGCTGCGCGCCGAAGACGGCATGGTGAAGGAATGCGACGGCATCACCGCCGTGCCGCTGCACCCGACGCGGATGATGGCGCGCCGCTTCAACCAGTCGGCGGAGCTTGCCCGCCATCTCGCCCGCCTGTCCCGCAAGCCATTCCTGCCGGGGCTCATCCGGCGAAAGAAGCGTACCATCCAGCAGGTGGGCCTCACGCGGTCCGCCCGCGAGGACAATGTGCGCGGCGCCTTCGTGCTTGCTCCGCACAGCGAGGATCTGGTGTTCGGCCGGCGCATCCTGCTTGTCGATGATGTCTATACCACAGGCGCCACGGTTTCGGCGGCGGCGCGGCTCCTGAAGCGCAAGGGGGCCGCCGATGTCAGCATTTTGACCTTTGCACGCGTGCTTGATGAAACTATATGAAGGCCAGCCGGTTTATACCGGACAGGCTGAAACAAGGAGGCACGAGCGAAAATGGCCAATATCGACATCTATACGCGCGATTTCTGTGGTTTCTGCGCCCGCGCCAAGTCGCTGCTGGACAAGAAGGGCGTTGCCTACACCGAATACAACGCCACCGAGACGCCCGATGTCCGCGCCAAGATGATCGACCGCGCCGGCGGCCGGTCCACCTTCCCGCAGATCTTCATCGGCGATCGCCATATCGGCGGCTGCGACGATCTTTACGCTCTGGACGCGGCGGGCCAGCTTGATCCGCTGCTTGCCGCATAGGAAAACACGATGACCCGCTTCAAGGCCGCCGCCCTGCAGATGCGCTCGGGCACCGATCCCGAAAAGAACGCCGAAACGCTTGCCCGCCTCGTGCGCGAAGCTGCCGGCCATGGCGCGACCTATATCCAGACGCCAGAGATGACCGGGGCTGTGCAGAAAAGCCGCAAGGGGCTGATGGCGGTGCTGAAGCCGGAAGCCGACGATATCATCGTCAAGACAGCGGCCAAGCTCGCCCGCGAACACGGCATTCACCTCCATATCGGCTCGACCGCGATCGCTGTGGACGATGGCATGATCGCCAACCGCGCGCTTCTGTTCGGCCCCAAGGGCGATATCCTCGCCCGCTATGACAAGATCCACATGTTCGATGTCGATCTCGACAATGGCGAAAGCTGGCGCGAGAGCGCGGTCTACCGCCCCGGCGAAAAGGCCGTGCTTGCCCGCCTGCCCTTCGCCGCCATCGGCCTCGGCATCTGCTACGATGTGCGCTTCCCCGATCTCTACAACGCCTATGGGCTTGCCGGCGCCGAGGTGCTGACCGCGCCGGCCGCCTTCACAAAGCAGACCGGTCTTGCCCACTGGCATGTGCTGCAGCGCGCCCGCGCGATCGAAAACGGCGCCTATATGATTTCGGCAGCCCAGGCCGGCACCCACGAGGACGGTCGCGAGACCTTCGGCCATTCGATGATCGTCGACCCCTGGGGCAAGATCATCGCCGAGGCCGGCGACGAGGGCGAGGCGGCAATCATCGCCGAGATTGATACCGACGCCGTGACGGCGGCGCGCGGCAAGGTGCCGAACCTCAAGAATATCCGCGCCTTCGCGCTGGAAGAAGCGCGGGCTCTTACGGAAGTCTGAAAGCCGTGATCCATTATTCTCTTCGTTGTGACAACGGCCATGATTTCGATGGCTGGTTTGCCGGCAGCGCCGATTTCGACAAGCAGGTCGAAAGCGGCTTCCTGACCTGTCCCGTCTGCAATTCGGCCAAGGTTTCCAAAAGCCTGATGGCCCCGCAGGTCACCACCGCCCGCAAGCAGGAAAGCCGCAAGGCCGCCCTGGTGGACAAGGCCCAGCGCGAGGCGATGGAGAAGCTGCGCAAGGCCGTCGCCGAGATCCGCGCCAATGCAGAGGATGTCGGCGAACGCTTTCCGGACGAAGCCCGAAAGATCCATTACGGCGAGAGCGAGGAACGCGGCATTATCGGCGAAGCCAATGCCGACGAGGTGCGCGACCTTCTGGAGGAAGGCATCGAGATCATGCCGCTGCCGCTCCTGCCGGACGACAAGAACTGAGCGGGAAATTTTTCGTAACTGCGACGGAAAATTGGTGGAGCCGAGCGGGATCGAACCGCCGACCTCTGCAGTGCGATTGCAGCGCTCTCCCAGCTGAGCTACGGCCCCAATGACATCAGCGCTGATACTCCAATCCGGCGCTCGGGGCAAGCGTCGTGGATGCGAATTTCTCGGTTGCAAATCCGGTCAGCGTTGAACGGGACCAGCTTCTGAACCGCGCCCGTTCGGCGGCGGGGCGAATGCCTGCTCGCGCCGCAGGCGGCCCAGCTCCTCTCAATTGCAGCCGTCCGGCAACGGAGCAGGATGACAAACAAATTACTGTTTTATATATATTTTTTAAATTTATCGCTTGATATCGCTATCGCTTGTAAAGCAACCGGCCTCAAAAAGTTGCGCAATCAACACAGTCGAGGCGAAACCGCGGCGAATGCGCGTCAACCGTGTGAAGTCACCTCGCTCGGCGGTTGCCTTAACAATTCGTAAACGTATAGTGGGGCACGCAATCGCCAATAATCGGTTGATCGAATAACAAAGAGTGCGTCGTGGCGACCTGCATTCACATTACGTCCCAATTGTTGGAGATATCCGTTCATGAAGATCAACGTATTGCTTATCGGCTCCGCTTCGCTGCTGGCGCTTTCAGCCACCGGGGCCCGGGCCGCGGATCCCGTGATGGCGATCGAGCCGGCGCCCGCCAATTATGTCGAGGTCTGCGACGCATTCGGCGCGGGCTATTTCTACATTCCGGGCACTGATACCTGCCTCAGCATCGACGGCTATGTCCGCTTCGAGACCAAGTTCGGCGGCATCCAGACCGGCTCCGCCGATGACAGCGACTGGTACCCCTACGTCAAGGCGAATTTCTCGATCACCGCCAAGACCGATACCGAGCTCGGCACGCTGACCTCGGTCATCACCCCGGAATTCTATTATTATTCCGATGGTTCGGGCGACGACTTCAAGCTCGACCAGGCCTATATCGACATTGGCGACGCCGCTCAGTTCCGGGCCGGTTACATCAAGGGCTTCTGGAACGAGGATCTGTGGGGCGAACTCGACAATATCGACAATGTCAGCCGCTACAATGCGGTGCGTCTCGGCTACTTCCCGTCGGACGGTTTCCAGATCGCGCTCGAACTTGATGCGCTCACCAAGGACAATAGCGACGACCCGAAGCTCGGCCTGTCGGGCCGCATCGCCTGGGCACCGTCCGACTCGAATTATATCAAGCTCGATGTCGCCTATGACACCGACAGCGAAAACTACGCCATCCGTCCCTGGGCAGGCATCGGCATCGGCCCCGGCACATTTGAAATCGCCGGCCTTTACGAAAGCGGCTTCATTTCCTACGCGCCGGACTTCACCGCCGACAACTGGAATGATTCGCCGATCGCCGGCACCTACATGAAATACGCGGTCGCCGCGAACTACTATTTCAATGTCACGGAAAACCTGATCCTCGCGCCGCAGACCCAGTACAATGTCGCCAGCAACGACAAGGCCTTCTGGGAAGCCGGCGCCACGGCGGACTGGCAAGTGGTCGACAATTTCCACGTCCGCGCCAACCTCAACTACGCCTTCCTTGACGACGACTGGAACCAGCAAAACTGGTTCGGCTGGCTGCGCTTGGAACGCGATTTCTGATTTTCGAAGCAATATTGCCAGGAGATAGCCGCGGCAGCCTGCCACGGCTATCTTTTTTCAGCATCTGTGAGCTGGGCCCTGCAAGAGAATGGAGCCGAGTCCGTAGAACTCTAACGGCTAAAGGCAAAGCCTGGGTGGACTATTAATACGGGCCTTATGGCAGCAGGCCAAGCCGAACCCAGCCTTTTCAGTGTTTTTAGGGTGAATTACTGGATTCTCACCAGTGATTGTGCGAAAGCACCCTTGCTAGAAATAAAGATCGGTATCGATTGCATGAGAGATTTTTCGCGTTCGACCTCGCGCCGGAAAACGTTTTGTTTTGTGACAGAAACGCGCAGTGTGGACAATTGTTTGCTCGATCCTTCCGCCCGCTACAGATGCTACCATCCGGCGGAGGAACTGATTGCCCGGGGACATATTTGCGAAATTTCTTCAGCGAAGCGCTTCTTTCGATCCCCGACTTTGAACTATGATGTTTATATATTCCATCGACCGAACTATTCACAGCCGGGCTTCGTCGATATCATCAATTTCCTGCATAAGCAGGGTGCGATTGTTATGGCGGACTATGACGATCTGATTTTCGGATCGGAGGAAGTAGCTGTATCATGCTCAGCCGTCAAAAACGGACTCATGACCGAAGAACAGGCCATTTCTGCTTTCGAGAATAACGCTAACGCACTGAAGTGTTTTCGAATAGTCCGCGTCTCGACCCAACCGCTGGGCCAGCGTGTGCGCGAGATCAACCCTGAAGCAAGCGTGCTCGTTGAACCGAACTTCATTCCGAAGTCGGTTCTTTCTGTGAATGCAATGCTAGGCACTCATCTTTCGAGACGTCCCCCAAAAAAACATCGGATATTTCGTAGGGTCATTGAGCCACAACAGAGATTTTCCCATCGTGGAAGATGTGCTCTACCGAGTGCTCTCAGAGCGCCCTGACGTGGGGCTGTATGTCGTAGGTCCGGTAAGCGTCCCGTCTGCCTTGGCCTCACTGCCCAACGTCAAAACTGCGGCCGCCGTTGACTACTGGCGGCTTCCGGCGCTCATGTCAATATGCAGCAAGGTGATAGCTCCTCTGGAGGAGAGCGCCTTTAATGAATGCAAATCGCGCGTTAAATTCCTGGAGGCAGCACTCTCTGGCTGTCATCTATTAGCAAGCGACATACCCGATATGGCGGCGATCGGGGAGGAGAATCTAACTTTGGCTAGAAGCAAAGACGAATGGTATGAAGCGCTTACAGATTTTCTCTGCGAAGAACAGCGCATAAGCCTTGCGAAACTTAACTTCGATTACATAAAGCAACATATTTATGTAGATGATCTAATGGCGGTTTCGGACTCATAATGAGAATATTACTATATATCGAGCCACATCCGATCAGGAACTCATTAACCCACTTCGATGGGGTGGCGCGACGGTTTTCACCTCTCCTCGACACTGTCGAGAATGCCGAAATTCGAATGGTCGCGAACCAGAGTACATTTGACAGACTGGCGGCGGAGATACCTCAAGAATGGTCGTCGAAACTCATTCATACGACCGAAGAAGAAGAGACTGAGTTTCGCTCTTATCTCGGCTCATGGGATGGTGAAACCATGGCGCTGTGGCAGCAGCTAATGGCCGGCACTGGTAAGGTAACTGATACCTACGTTGATCTACTGCATCGGGTTTGGAGTGAGTTTCCATTTGACGCCATAGTTTACTGGGGTGACAACGGAGCCGTGAGCCGGTTTGCCGATGAGTTTGCGATCACCAAGGTGGCAATGGAACTTGGGTGCACACGTCCACCGTTTTTTGACAGTGTCACGATGGATCCATTTGGAGCAAATGGGTCCGGCACCATCGCAAGACTTACAATCGATGATCTGAAGTCTATTGTTGGCGCCAATCCGATGTCCGCGTTCGAGGCGATTTTCGGTTTCTCGGATGCGCTAACGTCTGATGCCTATCGGCAGCAGTTCGATCCATTGCCTCATGCGTTATCTTCACGCCTACCTGACGAAAAGATAGTCTTCTTTCCGTTGCAGCTTTTTGACGATGCAAATCTTTTGCGGTTTTCGCACTATGAAACCGTGATGGACGTCGTGCTTGATACAGTTCCAGCCTTGGTAGAAGCAGGTTATACCGTTGTTGTCAAACCACACCCTGCCGCCACACATCGTGAGGGTGCTTCTCTGGCCAACCTCTTTGGCCGTCATGTAACAGCTCCTTATTCCAACAAACTCATCTGGCTTGATGAACCCCAAAATGTATCCAATGCCCGTTTGTTCTCGATATCTGACTTCGTCGTGACGGTGAACAGTTCCGTTGGGTTCGAGGCTCTTTACTTTGATAAGCCCGTCGTTGTTCTCGGTGATTCCTCCTACAAGCCCAAAGGTGTTTTCCCGACCTTACACCAGATGATCTCTGGTGAATTCAACTACGAAAAATATAAGGAAGATATTAGTATACTAAGACGGTTTGTTTTGGAAGGCTATCTCCTCCCAAGCACAATAACGACGGATACATCTGAATTTGTTGGGAAGATAGCGACCATAGATGGTTTAACCAGAGGAAATACAAAGAACTATTTTCCTTTCGCCCATGGTTACTGGCAAGCCGTATCCCCAGCTCGGCGAGCTCGTGTTCGGTCTTCGATGTCTCATGGAGGGGTGCTGTCTCAGCCCTTCACTCCGGTACAGGCTGACACGACCCAGAAGGAATACCGAGCTATCGTCAATCGATTGCTGGCTCATTCTGAAAGCGATGATATGGGTTCATTCGCTGACTGGCTTCAACCAATGTGGGCCTCGGAAGAGGACAGAATCAAGATTTTGGAAATTGGCGAATTTTTAGACAGCGAATTTTATCTCGAAACCTACCCTGATATTAGAGCAGCCGAAGTCGATGCTTTGCATCATTTCAGTAGACACGGCATGGACGAACGTCGTCTGCCGCGCGCGAACATGCATGGCGCAACGTCCGAGGAAGTTCTGGCTATTCTTCAATCAACAGCTGAACAGCTGTTTTACGAAAGTCAGTTGCCGGTATATCCGCTCGAATCCCATATCGCGCGAGCGCGGGAACAGCAACTTGGGTACATCGGTGATGCCCTTAACAGCTCGGATAGGCGCATCGCGGTCGTCGCTCACCTTTACTACGAACACCTTGTTCCTCAGCTTCTGGAATCGCTGCGAGAGATTCGCGAACCTTTCGATTTGATTGTCACGATGCCTTCCTGGGGCACACGTCGCATCTTGGATGCGGTGAAAATCGCGCATCCGCATGCCCTTTTCTATGAGGCGGACAATCGGGGAAGAGATATTGCCCCTCTGATAGATATACTACCTATTCTAACAGAGAAGAACTATGACGCAGTACTGAAAGTTCACACGAAGCTTGGCTATTTCAGAAACGGACGACTTGTCCCGTCTTTGGGCAAGCGTTGGCGTGATGAAACTTTACGCTCGTTGACAGGAAGCCGGAAGCGCGTTGAGGCAATTATAGATGCATTCCGCGAGAACGCGTCGTTGAACATGATTGGCAGCGAGCCGTATTTAGTTCCGATCGGTCGATACCCTTATAGCGATGATGGGAGACTCGCCGAACAGATTCTTGGAAAAACAGACCCTGTTGATAAGTTTTTCTTTGCTGGCACCATGTTCTGGTTTAGGCCGGGCGCTTATTGGACATTCTCTCGCCTAAATCTGGAAAATTTCGCCCCTGAAACTGGAGCGGCGGATGGAGCCTTGGCTCACATCGTTGAGCGTATGTTTGGCCACGCTGCGGGATATGAGCGGGGCGGTTTGTGGAGTGCCCCCATTGAACCATCGAGCGACCTCATAACCAATCCTACGCCCTCGAACATTACCTTGGATAGTTATTTGTCGAGTTAAACCGCAGCGGATTTGGGCTCAAAAATGGTTCCCTGTTTCGCACACACCTGTGGCTTAGAGCATCAGGCGTGATGAATGAATCGTATGGGATTCCGTTTTGGTGTGATTTGTGATTCCTTGGGTCAAAGGAGATTTCCGATGACCCGAGCTCTTTCCGTTGACCTCCGCCGTCG
>NZ_JBAKFQ010000038.1:0-26149 GCF_053484255.1 Martelella sp. FLE1502 | reverse complement strand
CAGCCGGGGAATCCCATTTCTTCAAACTGCGGCAATCCGTCCACACCGCCTAGCGAGAAGAATGGTCGTTCCACGACCGGACGGCCTGCTTCCTGCCCCGTTGTAGCCGGTCCAGAAGGCGCCCCCATTTTGGTCATTCAGCCCCTTTCACACTTTACCGACAACAGACACAGTCCGTGCTCTCGCAATGACGCTAAGTTTAGAACTGCGGCGACGTTCAGGTATTATTGAGAATGGACCCTAGTTAGCTCCCTTGGTGCCGCGCACGTTCGGACGTTGAAGACGACTCCACCTCTGAAGCCTCTTCAGCCAGCTCCGGTGGCGGTTGACAAGGATCGGACAGCGGTTCTGCCGCTTCCGGTTCAACTATGTCATCTGCATCAGCGCTGCCATATGGCGGATAATCAAGTGTCCCTTTCAGACGCTCCTGTTCTAGGCGAGACAGACGTGGGAAAGGCAGCTGCCCCGTATCACGCCAGCGTTTCACGGCATCTTCCGCACGCGTGCTGCGCTCCTCGTCGCGCCCTTGATCCTTGGCCATATAAACGGTCTGAGAAGGAAATGCGAAATCGGTACCGGCTTCGTGGACGGCCTTCAGAATACGGAGGTCTACATCCTCCCTGATCGCGAAAAAATCGTTCCACTCACGCGTTTGCGCGTAGATTCGGATGGAAATTTTCAACGAGCTGTCCCCAAAACCGGCGAAGCGGACCCGGACGGTTTCAGCATCAATACGAGGGTGGGCGTGAAGCATGCGTCGCAACGCGACCAACAGGTAGCGCAGCTGGTCTTCAGTTGTATCATACCGCAACCCGATGGTTTCGTTGATCAGCATCTGGTCGCATTGAGCCCAGTTGATGATCTGCATATCCGCAAACTGTGCATTGGGTATAGATATGACCGTGCGGTCAACCGCACGCAGCTTTGTCGAGCGTATCCCGATCCCCTCAACGGTCCCCTTCTGATCGCCGACGCTGCAGAAATCTCCAACGCGAACGGGCCTGTCGACGAACAGGATTACACCTCCAATCAGATTTTCAAATGTTGGCCGCACGGCAAGGGCGACAGCTAGACCCCCGATACCAAGTCCAGCCACCACGCTGAGAATTGGCAACCCGATAGCATGCCCACCGAGCGCCAGGATGCAGACCGAACCGAAGAGACCGAGCGTTGCGCCACCGAGACGAAGTAGATCTGCGTCAAGACTTTCATCTCTGATGCGTGGCGACAGAATAATGGTTTCGACGAGTATTCTGGTCAGGAGCCAGAAGATGAAGGCCGATCCGCCATAAATGGCAATCGTAAGCACGACATCATAGAACCGGGCGAAGGAGCCAGACAAATGAATCTGAAGCGCGATGAAAGGCAATACTGAACTCGCGCAGTAAACTAACAGCACCGGGGCCAAGGTACGAGCCACCAAGACAGACACCCGACCGGTTTTGACCATTGAACGAACAGCATGGTGAATTCCGAACAGAACCAAAGCGAAAACGAGCAGCAATGCTGTCTCAAAAATAACCTTCCAGGCCGGGGTCTCGAACCAGAGTTCGGTCAGAAGCGGCGGCATGGCCTCCACGAAGGCCGGAGGAACGAGCGGTCCTGTCTGCTGAGGGCCGAAACTCGCCCAGCTTTCAATACCCAGAGGGCTTATCAGCGGCAGGTGGCGAACCGCTTCAAAGAAACGCGGCGCAACACGAACTGTCTCTTCCGCAAACAGAAATTCTCCTTTGCGCGGCCCGTTTGTAACACGCTCTATTCGCAAAGGCGTATTCGGTATCCGAAAACTGTCTGACCCGGCTCCCGAGGCCATGTCCAGATCGGGAAACATCGTAACGTCGGGAGGGCCAATGCGCCCAAAAATATCCATCAGATATTCAAATGTTCTGATGCCTGTTTCTCGACGAGTTGCCGCAGCCACATTTTCCAGATCCACAAGATCCACAAGGAGGTCTGAAAAAAGCGCGATCTCGGCCTGAAGTTCCAGGCTCGGATCCTCCAGATAGGCTTCAACGCTGTCCTGCAGTGCATCTGAGGCGTTCAGGAATGATTCCATCGTATAGCGCGGCGAGTCGGTGCGTATCTGAGCCCAGAATCTTTCGGATACGACATCATCTGACAGGTCCTGTGCGTTGCCGGGCTGTGGCATGAGCAGGAAAAGCGTCACCGCGAGGAGGCCGATGCAAACGCTTAGTCCGAGCCCGAAAAAGCCGCTATCGTTCTGCCTCTCACCTCCATTGCGGGAGCTGTAGCGCGAGATGAAAAACCTTATCATATTCTGTCCTGCCGATTTCCGCCGCTTAGGTAATGCTACGGCATGGTGCGCCATTCAATACAGCAGGCCTTTTCATTTTAGGGAGGTTTTACAAACTTAATTGAGGTGTTCCTCTTTTAATAGCAAGAAGAACGGCATGCTACCATAAAATGCAGTTAGGCCGGTTCGCGCTTTGCGGCGCGATAGGCAAATTGAATTGGAGATTTGACCTGAGACCTCGTAGTCATTCTTGTTATTCAACGTGGTGCCGGGCCCCGCATACTGTCGGCCTTTCAGAGATTCATCGCGCCGATCGGATTCGTCCGCCTATGCCGAATTTCAATACGCTAGCTATGCTAATACGCACATGACCACTTCCCGAGGAAGAGCATCTCGAAGCCGACAGTCTGTTTCCGGCCCCATTTTTCCGGTCCGGAAAGCGCCGCCATTCCGGACTCCAGATCTGCGCTTACGGCTCCATATAAGCGGCCATTCGGGCCAAGGTCTGGAATCGGTAATTTGGCGAAGCCGCCCACGCGATAATTCCACAATAGCCAGACACTACTCTGCGTTGAGTTTTGAAAGTAAAAACGTTTTCGAGATCGGCTCGTGGCGTGCCCGCCGGACGCTCGACGTCACCGGCGACAGTGTCGAATATGTCATCGACGTAGCCTTTCTGCATGGCGGCAATCGGATAGGGAGTAGCCTTACAGGGTGGAGATGCCGTCAGCGATCATCGAGAAACAGGACCTGAGGTAGGCGCTGCGATCGCGGTCGCCCGGCCATGCAGGGTCGGCTCCGGTTTTCAGTACGGGTGCCCCGAAAGCGATGTCCATCAGCATCTTTGCGAGGACCCCAGTATCCTCCGTCCGAATCCTGCCGGCGCGCCTTTCCACGTCGAGCCAGTCGTGCAGAAGTGTCCGCGAGTGCTCTGGCCCGTAGCGGTGGAGAATGGGGCGCAGTTCGGGAAATTCTCCACTCGCGAGGATGATCATCGACATAACGTCGTCGCGCAGGCGCGCTTCCTCGGAGTTGATATCCACCCTGAAGATTGCCATTAGCGCTTCATCGATCGGCATGTGGTCGTAAACGCCCGGCAGTGCAATCATGAACCTGCGATGGCGCGCGACAATCGCGCCGAAAAGCTCCGACTTTGCCGGAAATAGCCGATAGATGGTAGCCAGAGAGACATGGGCGCATGCCGCCACATCCTTCATCGCTGTGTTGCGGTACCCTTGCCGGCGGAATATCTCCAGCGCGGCGTCGGCGATGATCTCTCTTTGAGCCTCATCAGGAACGGACTTCGGCCGCCCCCTGCCCCGCTGTTTTCCTTTGTCTTCGGTCATCCGGCGACCTCCCAACCAATCATTACAAAAAGGACATTTGCTTTCGGTCTTATTTTTAGTAATTGAAGTTACTATAATTCAGGCAACTGGCTTTGGCAATTCGATCTGTATGCCGGACGCGCGGCCCAAACCCGATGGAGATATACCCTGATGAGAGCGACTGTCGGTTTCCTCATTCTCACCCTGGCTTCGGTCCTCGGCGCCTGCAGTTCCGACGAAGACAGGCAGGCCCAACCCAGTCAGGCCACACCGACGGAGGTCGGCTATGTGACGCTGGAACCGCAGGCTGTGCCGTTGACGGCCGATCTTCACGGCCGGGTCATTGCCTCGGCGACGGCGGAAGTCCGACCCCAGGTTGACGGGATCGTTCGCGAAGTCCTTTTTGCCGAGGGCAGGAATGTCGAGCAAGGCGACGCGCTCTACAAGATCGACGACAGGAAGTTCCAGGCCGCCTATGCCTCAGCTGAAGCCGCGCTTAAAAAGGCGCAGGCCACGACCAACAGCGCGCAATCGACTTATGATCGCAATGAGCGGCTTGCAAAAACGGAAGCCGTCAGCACCCAGACTGTTGACGATGCCGAAGCCGCTCTGCTGCAAGCCAAGGCCGACGAGGCCGCAGCTCAGGCGGATCTCGAAACAGCGCAGATCGATCTCGACAACACCACGATCCACGCTCCGATCAGCGGTGTGATCGGCGTCTCGGAGGTGAGCGTCGGTGCTCTCGTGACGGCGGAACAGACAGACGCGTTGGCAACGATCCGCACCGTCGATCACGTTTATGTCGACCTCGCCGACAGCAGTGCGAATTTCCTGCGCATCCGTGACAAGGTACAGGCGGGCGAACTCGAACACCGCTCGGACGGCCCTCCACCGATCAGCCTAACGCTTGAGGACGGCAATACCTATAGCAGCAGCGGCGAAATGTCCTTCGCCGACATGGTGGTTTCGCAAACGACCGGCACCTTTACCCTCAGGGTCAATTTCGCCAATCCCGACGGCGTCCTCATTCCCGGAATGTTCGTCACGGCGACCGTTGAACTTGGCGTCATCCCCGATGCCTTCCTCGTGCCGCAACGTGCGGTCTCGCGCGACGACAGTGGCAAGGCCACGGTTTATGTCATCTCCGGCGATGGCAAGGCCGAGCGCAGGAACGTGACCACCAGCGGGTCGCTGAACAACGACTGGATCGTCGTTGACGGCGTTGCCGAGGGCGACCGGCTGATCGTCGACGGCTTCCAGAAATTCTCGGATGGTGCCGAGGTTTCCGGCGTTGCCGTGACGATCAATGCGGACGGGGTCGTCGAACAGAGCATCGCCGATGACGCCGGGGAGGAAACCCCGTGACCGCTTCCACCCGTCGCAACGCGCTTGCCAGCTTCTTCATAGCACGTCCCGTATTCGCCATCGTGCTGGCCATAAGTACGCTTCTCGCGGGCATCATCGCCATCTACTCTCTGTCCATTTCGCAATATCCGGACATCGCCCCCGTCACCGTGCGGATCAGCGCCACCTATTCCGGCGCGACCACAGAGGCGGTGGAAAACTCGGTCACCAAGAAGATCGAAAGCGCAATGACCGGCCTCGACGACCTGCTCTACATGGAATCCACATCAAGCACCGGCTCCGCCTCGATCTCGCTGACCTTTTCCAACGAGATCGATCCCGACATCGCCCAAGTGCAGGTTCAGAACAAGCTGGCGCAGGTTGAAAACCAGTTGCCGGACAGCGTTCAGGATGCCGGCGTTTCCGTTCACCGCTCGCCGTCGGGCATACTGATGGTCGGCAATATAATCTCGCGCGACGGCTCATACACGTCCGATCAGCTTTCCGACATCATGTCGAGCCAGATTGAGGACCGCATCGAGCGCATTGACGGCGTCGGCTCGGTCCAGTCCTTCGGCGCAGGTTACGCCATGCGCATATGGCTCGATCCGAAGGCGATGCAGAAGTACCAGCTTGTGCCGAGCGACGTGAATGCCGCCATCAGCGCGCAGAACGTGCAGGTCGCCGCCGGTTCCATCGGCTCGACGCCGGTGACCGCAGGCCAGCAGCTCAAGGCCAGCCTGATCGTCCGCACCCAGATGACCTCGGCGGATCAGTTCCAGCGGATCATCCTGAAGACCGAGCAGGACGGATCGGTCGTGCGACTTGGCGATGTGGCCCGCGTCGAGGTTGGGCTGGAAAGTTACGGCCAGAGCTCGACCTATAACGGCATGCCGTCCGCCGGCTTCGGTGTTCAGCTCGCCTCCGGCGCGAATGCGATCACGACCGCCAACCTCGTCCACCAGGAACTCGACAGCCTCGCCGGATCGCTGCCGGACGGCGTCGAGATCGCCTATTCCTATGAAACGACACCTTTTGTCGAACTTTCCATCGAGAAGGTCGTCCATACGCTGATCGAGGCGATCATCCTCGTCTTTCTGGTGTTGCTCCTGTTCCTGCAGAACTTCCGGGCGACGCTGATCCCGATGATCGCCGTTCCCGTGGTGCTGATGGGCACGTTCGGCGTGCTTGCCATGCTGGGCTATTCCATCAACATGCTGACCATGTTCGCGATGGTGCTGGCGATTGGCCTTCTGGTCGATGACGCGATCGTCGTCGTCGAGAATGTCGAGCGCATCATGCGCGATGAGAAGCTGCCGGTGCGCGAGGCAACGGAAAAGTCCATGGGCGAAATCACCGGTGCGCTGATCGGCATCGCCCTCGTCCTCACTGCCGTCTTCATTCCCATGGCGTTCTTTTCCGGCTCGGTCGGTGTCATCTACCGCCAGTTCTCCGTCACGATAGCAAGCGCCATGTTGCTTTCGGTGCTCGTCGCGATCATTCTGACACCGGCGCTTTGCGTTCTCCTGCTGCGGCCGACGCATGAAGGGCTGATGGCACGCTGGTTCGGCTGGTTCGATCGCGGGTTCACCCGTCTGACCGGCCGCTATGCCGGCGCGGTGAGCTGGGTCGTGATACGCCCGCTGCGCATGCTCGTCATCTTTGCCGTTCTGCTTGTCTCCGCCTGGGGCCTCTACAAGGACCTACCGACCTCCTTTTTCCCGGAGGAGGATCAGGGCGTGCTGATGACGCAGATCACGCTGCCGGATGGCGCCAACGCTGCCCGGACGCAAGCCGTGATAGACATGGTCGAGGACTACTTCCTCAACGAGGAAAGCGATGCCGTCGAAAGCGTGTTCATGACGCTCGGTTTCGGTTTCGGCGGCTCGGGCGAGAACCAGGCCATGGCCTTCGTCCGGCTCAAGGACTTCGACCAACGAACCGACGACAAACTCTCGGCAACTTCCGTAGCCCAGCGGGCGTCCGCCGCGTTCGGCAAGATCCGCGATGCCAATGTCTTTGTGCTGGCACCGCCGGCGATTCAGGGATTGGGCCAGACCAACGGCTTCACCATGTACCTCGAGGACACTGCCAACAAGGGTCGCGATGCCCTGAGAGAGGCTGGCAACGCGCTCGCCGACAGCGCGAAGGGCAACGCCGTGGTCGGCAACATCCGCGGCAACACCCGAACGCTGGAAGCCCAATTGAAAATCGACATCGATGAAGACAAGGCGACGGCGCTTGGCATCGACCTGTCCGATATCGACAGCCTGGTCACCACCGTCTTTGCCGGAACCAACGTCAACGACTTTCTTTATGACGGTGAGATCAAACCGGTTTACGTTCAGGCCGATGCGCCCTATCGCATGCAGCCGGAAGACATCGATCTATGGTGGGCAAAAAACGGCGATGGCGAGATGGTGCCTTTCTCGGCCTTCGCCACGACCGAATGGGTTCAGGGCTCACCCTCGCTCGCACGCTTCAACGGCACGGCGGCGATCGCGATCGACGGATCGGCCGCCACCGGAAAGAGCTCGGGCGACGCAATGACGGAAGCCGAACGGCTCGTTGCCGGGCTTGACGGCGGCTACTCCGCATCATGGTCCGGGCTTTCCTACCAGGAACGCCTGGCGGGCTCACAGGAAACGCTGCTCTATGCCATCTCGCTGGTGGTCGTCTTCCTGTGCCTGGCCGCGCTTTACGAAAGTTGGTCGATACCTTTCGCCGTCATCCTCGCCGTGCCGGTAGGCATCTTCGGGGCCCTCATCTTCGCCAGCGGTTTCGGGCAGGAGAACGACGTCTACTTCAAGGTCGGCCTGCTGATGACCATGGGGCTCACCGCCAAGAACGCGATCCTGATCGTCGAGTTCGCGCGTGATCTCACGCGGCAGGGCAAAAGCGTGCTGGAAGCCGTGACGCAGGCATCGCGCATGCGACTGCGTCCGATCGTCATGACCTCCCTCGCCTTCATTCTGGGCGTCCTCCCTCTGGCCTTCGCGACCGGCGCCGGTTCAGCGGCTCAAAATGCGATCGGGATCGGGGTGGTCGGTGGCATGATCGCAGCGACATTGCTCGGTATCTTCTTCGTACCGATGTTCTTCGCTGCGATTTTCGGGCTCACAAACCGGCATCGTCAATAGCGGTAGCAAATGAACCCACGAATTGTAGATATCTTCCTGCCGGAGGATGAGGTCATAAGTCGTCCACAACCGAATCGAATTTCAGTGACACTTTCAAACGCGAGGTCGACCAAGCCCTGACAGCTTGGATGACATATGACTCATCCGCTTCCCTAAGCATCCTTGCCAAGAGCCGACAGTCCGCTAACGGCCCCGTTTCTGCCGGTCCGGAAGGTGCCCCCATGTCGGCCGTTCGCGATTGTGGTCTCAACTCCAGTAAGCAGCCATTCGCTGCTCTCTGGTCCAAGGACCGAACAGGAGGGAGTTGACCTTCACTGCTGATCGCGCGGACGTCTGCTTTCAAAAGCTCGCAAGCGTAACTTGCCCTGGGATACTCCCTACTTTCTCAGGCTTCTTATGCCCGCACTCGCTGTCTCAATCTTGCATACAGCTGGATGGATGGCTGGTGCTCGAGCTCAACCACGATCGCGAAATTTTGGGCGACTTCCTGCGGCTCGGCCCAGCCCCCGGCGCAACGGACTATGAGGTAATACTCATCGCCATAGCTTGTCGTGTCTTGAACAAAGGTCTTTGCTGCAGTTTGCAGCGTCTGCCCGTCCCGGCTGTTCGGACCGGGCTCGAGGCCGCACTTGAACCTATTCGGAATGTCCGGCGGATCACCTTCCTCCGCCGTTCTTGAGCGGAAATGAGAGAACACTTCGGCGGAGGGACAGCCGCGCAGAAGCCGGAAGTTCATCTTCGTGCCGATGTACTCTGCCCGGGCCCGCCGGACAGGAGGATCGAACGCCAGAGAGACGCGGATGGTTCTGCGGCCATTCCCCTGAAACTCCGGCGGTACCGGCACGCGATAGACCGCGAAATGGTTGATGCTGAGACGGTCCTCCGCATACAGGATCACCCGGTGATCGTCAGAATAGGCGGCCCGCAGCGTGTCCACCATTCCGTGGCCGCAGATACGTGCCTGGTCGGCCGCATCCATACCTGCCAGACGGCGGGCGCATGCATCGGGGATGCTGGATGCCCCCGCAAGAAGTGCCCGGATCAGGTTTGCGGAAGCTGTCGGGAACAGCCGCAGGAGTTCCGCAGCTTTGTTGGCGAGCATCGGCGCGGCGTAGGAGGTTCCCTTACCGCTTGTCAGGAGCTGCCTGGTGAATTCATGGTTCAGCGTGATGACGCCGGCTTCCGGAATGTGCGGTGCCGACTGCAGACTGGCTGAGGGAGCGTCAAAAACCAGCGTTCCGCCAATGTCAGCGAAATCTGGTTTGCGGATACCTCCCGCGCCGGGTCCCGAGCGGGAGAAGGGAGAAGGCTCGAGTGCCAGAGTGATCGGCCGGATATGGGCATCCCGTTCATGCCTTGCTCCGAGACCAGTCCCGTTGGCCAGTGCCCCCACCGTGATGACATTACTGGCTCCGGCCGGTTCGCAGAGTCGGTTCGCCGCTTCGAGCAGATATGCCGGATATTCCGTGATGGCCTGCTCGACTGACGATCCGCCACGCGGGGCACGGTTGCCGGCGGACACGAATATCAGCACGTCGAGTTCGCGTGCCAGTTCATCGAGCGTTGCTGCCCAGGGACCGACCCGTCCGGGTTCGTAACGCGCACGGACATCTCCGAGCGAGATGACGAAAATGCGGCAGTTATGGTCCTGGTGCAGCTGAGTGATTGCCTCGCGCATCTGACGCGGGAGCGTCCGGCGCTCATAAAAGTCACCGTTGTCCTGGATCACTTTCGCGGAAACCAGCTGCCCGACCGGCTGCAGCCTTCCGTCCCTCAGCCGGTCTCTCAGGTCGCCGAACAGGGCAACGCCCCCGACCCGCGTGCCGTGGCCCCAGACATCGGCGGTTCCGAGTTCTGCCGGGAAAGCTCTTCGTTCTGCGACGATCCCCTCGAGGAACGGATGTTCATTGAGACCGCTGTCCAGCACGCCGATGACCGGAGCGCCGGCCTCCGGCGGCAGAATCTCCGGTGCGTCCTCGAGGGTCATCTGCACAAAGTCAGACGCTTCAAGGTCCGGCTCCGGCGGCAAATCAATGAATGCCACCTCGGGCACGGCCAGAAGTGGCCGCAGCACCCGTCCGGGAGCCCGTACCCGCATCATCGTAATCGACGGACCTATGTAGACATCGAAGACTTCCGCATCGCTGCCGATGATGAAGTCCTCGATTTCCCGAGCCTTGCGTTCCCGTGCAGGCCGTCCGCCGAAGTCCCAGAGCTCAATATCGACTGTGTAAACCTCGTCGCTTACTAGGTCATCAGCTTCGCTGAAACCGTATTCCCTGAAGCGGACACCGAGCCGATCGCGAGGCGTCAGTGTGCCGACATTCTCGATCCGCGTGACGAATCCTTCATAGCGTCTTCCCCGCTGACCTTCCGGAACAGGCCCGTCATAGGCTTCGAGCCGCTGCAGAAACGCGGAGAGATCGCCTTCGGATGAGAACAGGACGATATTGCGGTCTTCGTCGCTGGACAGAAGCGTTAGGCCGAGCGCTTCCCATTCCACTTCGAGCAGCATTCCCTGCATCTGCACCCGCAGGATCAGCGAAGGATCAACGAATTGAAGCGGCCGGCTTTCCTGCTGGGTCCGGACGGCTTCTTCGACCTGCCTGCGAACGCGGCCGCCATAGCCACCATCGCGGGATGGTGTCGGGCCGGGGAAGCCGGTTTTCCGCCGTTCCATCGTCTCTGGCAGCCGCAGCAGCGGCAGATGCTGATGACGCGCCACGGCTTACTCCCCGGCCTGCGCTTCCAACTTCTGTTTGCGGGTCAGCCGCCGCCTCGCATCCCGCATAGCTTCACGGAAGTCCTTGTCCAAAACTGCCTTGTTGCCGCCGAGGACCGACAGCTTCATTGCCTGGACGCAGACCCGCTCGAGGTCCGCATAGGAATACCCCAGAAGCTGATCGGCATAACCTGCAGGATCGAATGACGCCCGCACATTGCGGAAAGCATGAACCAGGTACTTGCGCACCATCGCCGCGTCGGGCGCATCGAACCAGACGATTTCATCGAACCGCCGCCACACAGCCGGATCGAGATGTCCGTCCAGATTGGTGGCCGCAATCAGAAAGCCGCCCGGCTGTATCTGTTCGATGAAGATCAGCAGACTGTTGACCACGCGGCGAAGTTCGCTGTGTTCGCCGGCCTCTTCACGGGAGCGGGCAATCGCATCGAACTCATCAAAAAACAGAACACAGGGCTGCCGGCGGGCAAATTCAAACGTCTTGCGGATATTCGTCGCGGTCTCACCTAGATAGGAGGAAATCAGGCTGTCGAGCCGGACATGAAAGAAAGGCAGTCCCAACTCGTGGGCGAAGACTTCGGCGCACAGGGTCTTGCCAGTCCCCGGCGGCCCGCAGAAAAGAAGCTTAGATCGCACTGGCAACCCGTGACGCCTGATCCGGTCTGCCTGCCGGAACTCCCGGATCAGTCCGAGAAAGAGCTCAGTGTTCTGCGGAGATAGCAAAATATCCTGAGGGCCGTGCGTCGGCTCCATTCGCTGGATGAAGTCATTGGCCTCATCCGGGAATGGCACCAGGCGCGAAAGTCCGGCGGCAGACCGCGCTGCCGTACCGATATTGTCTAACGTTTTTCGAAGACTGCGCGCCAAAACGCGATTGTTCTTCTTCTCCTCTTCGGAGATAATTTGCTCGACAACCGCGCGGAACTCTTCCTCGTGGCCATAGCTCGCAAGCAATTTTTTTACCAGTTCACCGCGTGCCATGCTCGCCTCGTGTTTTGGCTAAGGATACCTGCATTTGCAGCTTCTGACCAGTATTGATGTTTCCTTGATAGCCCCGAACATCGTCGCGGAAAACCAAGCGGAAGGACGCGCTTCGGACGTTGGGATGCGGGTGTGTGATTGGCCGCAATGGGCCGAAAGCGCAGCAGCAAGCAATGTAGGACGATGTCCGCTTTACCGTCTGGCCATTCGGAAACCTGCCTGACAGTTTACGGCCCCATTCCGGTCATTCCAAAACCAGGCCAACTATGGAATCTGAATAGAGTGAGGACCATCACCCATTCTGCAAATGCTAATTAAAGAATGAAGTATCGATGAATCACGTAGGCGAGCTTCCATAGCGACAGGATAGCCGCTGCGGCGAAAGCGATCAAAAACAGCAAAAGCCAGTCATGATTTGCAATAGCAGTTTCAATGATGTTCAGAAATTTCAAGAACAACAGGCCGAAGGATAGAGCAACAGCCGCCATCACGGCGGCGGCCGGCAAGCAGAGAAGCAAGATGATTGGCCAATAGACAAGCTTTCGAACAGCACGTTCTCCGACGCCGGCCTCATAGTTCTTCTGATCCCGGACGGGGCGAAGGTACTTTGGAATTTGCATATTTTCCTCCTTCCTGATCAGCGGCCGTCAGTGGCGCGGCAGCAATCGCCTGACGTCGTCATACGAAACCTTGCCCTCACCAACTTTCTGTTGGGCCGCATCATGCATGGAACGGGCAAGAACGCGGTCGGACGATTCCTGCATCAGACGGCTCACAACCTTGGGCCAGTCACCGATAGGGACAGAAACAAACTGATCGCGCACATAGTCATCAAACAACAGATACTCGCGCAACGGCACGCGGCCGCGATGGTCGCTGGTGCGAACCAGGTGCTGAACGACGAAGAGCTGGAGCGACGTGATCAGGTCGAACGCGCGCGCATCGCGTTCTTCCGCCGGGAAGTTCACGACCATGCGCCGCAAGCCTTCCGCGACCGATCCGGCATGCGTGGTGGTGTAAACCAAGTGGCCGGTCAGACTGGCCTCTAGGCAACCCTCGAGGGAGGCTTTGTCTCGGGCCTCGCCCAGCGAAATAATATCAGGCGCGCAGCGCAGCGCCGCCCACACTCCGTCGCCGAAAGATGGCAGGTTGCGCCCTTCGCCGATTTCCGACTGCTCAATGGAAGACGCACAGTCGCTGTGATCGGTCAGTACGTCGGAATAGGTGAACTCGATAGGCGCCTGCAGATCGACGATCGCTTTCGGATCGGCCGTGTTTTCAAGATGAAAGCGCGTGATCCCGGCAAGCGTCGTTGACTTCCCCTGCCCTGTCGCGCCGGCGACAACGACGATGCCATGCTGGGGTGACATGTATGGGCGCACCTCACTGTCCAGGCCAACATCATCGATGGTGGGGGTTTTTGTCGGCAACGGTCGCATGGTCATGGAAATGCCGTCGCCGGCACCTTTCATCACGCCCTTGGCGTTCACGCGGAAACGCTGACGCCGGTGACGATCAATCGGAACCTCGAATGAGAAGTCCAGAGGTCGCCCTTGCCGTAAGATGCTGAACGCATCTTCCGACCGCCACATGTGGCTCAGGATACTCAAGACCTCGGAGGCGTTTAGAGGCTTTGCTGTCGCAAAATGCTGCGTGCCATGCATTTTGATCCGGATACGACTGTCCGTCTGTATCCGGATGTCCGACGCCCCTTTGATGGAGGCCCCTACCAGCAACTGCTGAAACGGGTCCATGTCGCCGTCAAAACGCAACGGCTCATGGGTCAGGACACGGGCATAGGGTTCCCTTGGGTCATAGGCGTCTTCGGTCAAATTCGAAAGATCAACCGCCGGCATTACTTCGCTACCTGAAACCGTCTCTGGATCGGCTTCCATCGGGCCGGATTCTTGACGAACCGCGCAGCATCATCGATCTCGACCCGGCGCTCCCCGATATAGAGCTCGTCGACATCACCGGTCGCGCGCGTCTCGCTCGACTTCAGCACGAGGTTGGTAATAAGGCCGGCTTCCACTGCCTTGCGATACTCGACCATGCCGAGGTAGTCGCGCCGCAACAGGTTCATGTTTTCCTGCAAAGCGGCATCGGCTTGTTGCACACCTTGCGCCCAGCCTTCATCGAGATATTGCGACCAGATTTTCGTTTCATCGTCATCCTGGGGCAACAGCCGATCGTCAGGCTCACGCGGCGTATCGAGCGGGAGCACAAGATAGTCGCGCCAGGTCGGCAGAATGGCGACCAATCGGCCGGGCTCCTCGATGCGGTAGTATTCGTCGGCGGCGACGCTCTTGCGGCCGTTGTCGGTGACATTGATCGCTGCCGTGGCGCGGGTGATCACCGGCGGCAACACGTAGCCTGTTTCCCGCGGCGCCTTGAACGCGACCCGGTTGAAATTGAAGGTCTCCGAGAGTTTGACCGATTCACGCTCCAGATCGTTCATGATCTCCCAGCTGCGACGCTCAAATCCTGCTTGCGCACCATAGGCAAGGGCAGCGTCCCGAAGGACCGAATAGCGCTGCTCCTCAACCTCGGTGCCACCAAGCTTTCCGCGTTTGGCCCGGGAAGCAAACTGCTTGTAGGACAAGGGCGCATATCGCGGACTGGTGAGGTCATCAGGGCCGCCGAGTTGCGGGACAGGCGGCGGTTCCGGTGTTTCGTCCTTCATGGTTGTGCATGAAGACAAAAGCGCGGCCATAAGAAGACCTGTCAGCGCCATGGCACGGTTGCGACGATGAAAAAGGGGCTGGCTCACGGCTTGAGGTCCTCCTGATGCGGGATCGGGCTTTGCTCAGGGCGAGCGTAATAGATCGTCATGTGTCTGGCGCCCTGATCGATCACAAGGCGCGCTCGCCCCTTCGCCTGTCCATAGGCTTCCCGAAGCAATCCCAAGGCCGTCAGATTGTAGAAATTGGTCGAGATCAAAATCGGAGCGCCGGACTTTTCCCCGGACGCCGACACACTGTAGTCAACTTCGCTGGCAACCCGCGTTGTCAGCTCATCCAACGTTCCCTGCCACTCGGCATCAACGATCTTCATAAGCGGGCCTTGGGCAATCTCCGGATTGCGCACCTCAACCGTATTCGTAGCGCGCGGTTCCAGGACATTTTGATAGAGCGCTGCATCGTTCAACTCGCTTCGAACGAGATGGACTTGATTGTCGATGTAATTGATCGTAGGGGAATCCGACGGGGTGTCTCTTGTGCTGGTACAGCCAGCGAGCACAGCCAGTGCCAGGCTGATCGCGATGCGCATGGGAAAACCTCTTGCGGTGCGGAAATTGCAGCGTAATACATCTGCAATTCACCACAATGGCCTCCTTGATGCAACATCCAATAGAACAAAAGGGGTAGTTAATCGCCGCTTTTGCCAATCCTGGTGCGCTTATCTCCCAATAGAATGATACTGCGACTTTTCTTGCTCAAGACGAGTTTCGCGCCGTTGTGTCCGATCTATCTCGACACACCTGTCATAGGCCGCGCAGATCTGGCGGGCATCACGATAGATCCTTGATCTTGCTTCTGGAGAAAGCTCCGGCATTGCGCGTGCGATCATATCTTGCGCCGGCACACCGCTGCTGTCGCCAAAACGCGCCCTGATATCATGAGCGACACCCCGCAGCTGGCCGATGGCTTCGCCGTCGTCAATCGCTGCCCTTTCAAGCGCGCGACGTTCGTCAGAGCGCTCCGGCAGACTGGACGCTTTTGCCAGGGCGGACAGCACATCTTTGGCGGCCGGCGACAGTCCGTCGATCGGCGCGGCCATCTGGCTCCGCAGCTTCCTCTCAGCCTCTTCGACGCCTTTGACACTAACCTTGAGTGACCGGACAAAATCGCCGGCACTGCTGGCTGCAGGAAGCACGGCTGCAAGTGCCGTTTTCCGGTCCTCATCGGGACGACCGAGGAAGTTGGCCTTGCCACGCAACTCACCGAGAGACGCCGGGTTCTCATGCATTGATCTGACAATCTGACTGGCGTCTCCGCCGGTCATCACTGCGGCCGACACCTTCTCGAGGATCGGGACCGGATCGTGCCAGACCTTGCCCATGTTCTTGAGTGCGGATTGGCACAGCAACTTGGTGACGGCCGCCTGATTGGCCGGATCACGGGCAACGGCTTCGACCGAGGCGGGCCATTGCGTCACGGCCGGAATAAGCGGAACATCGGGAAGGCGATAACGTGCCCGCTCCTGTTCATAATCGGCCTCAAGGCCAGCATCGCGTCGCTCCGTGACCATGGCGGACGCAACATCAACGCGGCTCTTGTCGTCCGCGGCCAGCTGACCGACATGCACGAGCTGCCAGTTTGCCTTGATGAAGGTCTGCGCCGATGGCGGAAGATGTGCGACAAGCGATTGTAGCTTGTCCTCATCCGGATCGCGTCCAAGAGACCGGACTTCAACCGGAGAAACCAGCGCTGCGATCTGTTCATTGAACATGACAAGATCGGTTGCGGACGACATCTGCGTCAGCTCAGTTTCGGCAGCCCGGAACCAGCGCCCACGCTTGCCGCTGTAGCCTTTGGTGTTGCGGTCCACCTCCGAAAGCCGGGAAAGCGCCTGACTGACCGCCGGCGTCAATTCGGGAATCCTGATCTCCCTTTCGGCTTCAACAGGCCGCGCGCCGGCGGCAGGCGGGACATTCGGCGATACGTCAACGGCTTGCGGACGCGCAAGCGAAAGCCGTTCGGAAATTACCCCGAACCGTTCCGCAATATCCGAGAACCGTGACCGCATGGCATTGAGCGATCGACGCCAAAGATCGCGCAATTCGCCAATGTCCGGAAGATCGCGCCGACGCACAAATGCTTCGCGTTCGAGCTGATAGTCGGGCGTATGCTCATAGGCCAGCGTTGAATCCTTGAGCCGGTCTAGCGACAGCGTGTCTAGCAGATTCCTGGTTTCAGGAAAGTCATTCCGGCCGGCATAAAGCGCCACCGTTTCGCGATGGCGCGAAAGCGCGACATAGGAAAGCTGCGCATCCATCATCTGTGTGGCAAGCACATGCACCCGGTCGACAGTCGCCCCTTGAGACTTATGGATCGTGGTCGCGTAGCCATAATCAACGTTGTTGTAATGCTCATGGTTGACCGTAACGGCCCTGCCATTGTCGAGCCGAACATCAAGAATGCCGTCATTCGCCTTTTCCACGGTCGCCAGCATTCCGTTCTTGACGCCAAGGTCGCGATCATTTTCCAGGAACAACAGCCGGTCGCCAACGGCAAAAGCGCGCGGGCCACGCACCGCGTCAAACGTCACTTCGTTTTGAAGCCCCCCGTGCTCCTTGATGGTATGGCGTGCCAGCTCATTCAGACTGAACACTGCATCCTTGGTATGCGCCAGCATCAGCGTATCGGCGCCGGCACGCCAATCAGCTCCCCATGCACCAACCAATTCAGACATGGCATCATCACGATTGCCCTGGATATGAATGTGTCCGTTGTCGGCATAGGCTTGAAGCGCCGCGCGGCTGTCACCGCGACCGAATGCCAGGGAAGCGTCCCGCATCCATGTTTCGCTTTGACGGCGCACCTCGGTCAGTTCGACAAACCCGGTATTATCCGCAATGGCGCGAAACGCAGCGCCAGCCTGAATAGGCTGAAGTTGCCGCGCATCTCCGACAAGAATAAGCTTGGCCTGTGCCGCGTTCACCGCGTTCACCAACATCGCCATGTCGTTCGATGAGACCATTCCGGCCTCGTCCAGAACGAACACGTCGCCTTTCTGAAGGCGGCGTTTATCGTGCTCCCAGGACATTCGCCAGGACGCGAGCGTCCGGCTCTCGATACCCGCCGATTCAGACAAGCCCTCGGCCGCCTTGCCGGCAAGCGCACCGCCAACAACACGCCGCCCCTGCCCTTCGTAAACCTGCCGCACGACATCCATCACCGTGGATTTACCAGCACCGGCATAGCCGACCACCGTCGAAACGCCGCGATCGGACGTAACGGCGCGAACCACCATTGCCTGTTCGTCGGAAAGAGAAAATCCATGCGATTTCGAGAATTCCGCCAGCGCCTTCTCGACGCGCCGCGGCGGTGCACCGAACGATTGATCCGTCGCGCGCTGACGGACGCCATCGATCATCCGCGCTTCCATCTGCAGGACTTCTCGCGTGGTCATCTTCTCCCGCTCAAGAAGCTTGTTCGTGAACGGGTCGCGGATTTCCTGGGAAAGCGTCACAAGGTTTTCGAGCGCACCGACCCGGAGGAAAAGCCCGGAAAATTCTTCAGAGGTTGACGCATACCGGTGGATGAACTTCGCAACATCGCGCTCATCGAAGACGGATTTTTCCGCCGTGATCATTTTCAAAACAAGCGAAGGATCTTCCGCCAGCTTGCGGAAATTCTCATGCATGACCTGTTGGTGCTGCTGCACCATCTCGGTCTGAATGCCGCGCGCCTCCATGTCGTCAACGGCGGGACCGCGATGCGTCGTCGGCTCCAGCGGAATGTCCCGATCTTCAAAGCTGCGATGGTCGACCGTTGCGTCATAGCCATGCTCGACCAAATGACGATTGACCTCCTGTGACCAGGCAGCGCGGATCTCGGGCAGGCGGTCCTTCCAACCCGCGAAGTGCTGATAGACGATTTCCCCCTTTTGGCCCTCCACCTTTGGCGGCCTTCGGACCGGTTCACCGTCACCATCAAGAACCGGAACCCGCTTTGGGCCAAAGCCTGTCTCGGTCAGCGGTCGCAACGCCACCATGATGTGAACATGCGGATTCCCTGTAGCATCGTGATAGTTCCAGTCTGCGACCTGACCACGCGCTGCAAACTGATTGCGCACGAAGTCACGAACCAGAGCCTTGTTCTGCTCTACGGACAACTCAACGGGCAGTGCGACGACAAACTCATGCGCGAGCTGGGCGTCATCGCGCTTTTCACTGGCTTCCACACGGTTCCAGAAGCGCTCGGCAAACTCATGCGGTGAATATCGATCGTGCCAGGCATTTATCCACCGCGGGGCACCTTCGGGCAATGCGACTTCACTGTGGATACAGCCCTTCTTTCGACTGTAGTCGGCAATCTCTCCGGAGCGCGCGACGTTCATATGTGTCGCGTGGCGGTATGCAGCGGCAGCAACGGCACTCTGCCCTTTACCACGAGAGATCTGATGAGCGCGCAAATGATAGATCGCCATGGAACGGACCTACCATCTTACATTGTTGAAAACAATGTATAAGTGCGCATTTAGCAAAACGATCGTTTTGCTCGCATGACGGAGTGCGGCATCGGCTCCGCCGATCCATCTTACACGGCATGGGCTCTTTTTCACGCATCATTGGTGTTTACAAACACAGAACATCTCTGCAATCTTCTCATCGTTTAATGCCGAAAAGGAGAATGCCCATGGCCCGCGCCAAATCCCCTTCCGCGATCCGTGACCAGATCAGAACTCTGCAAAAGCAGTTGCGCGAAGCTGAAGAGAAGGAAGCACTCAGGATTGGACAGATCGCCATGAAAGCCGGCGTCGAAACCCTTGATCTTTCGGAGAATGAACTTGAGGCGGCATTTGCCGAGATGGTTCATTCCTTTCGTTCCGGGCGGGAGAATGAGCAGCGACCTTCTGACGCTGCGCAGAACGCTTAGCAACCTGCAAAGCGAGTATAGAAAAATGCGCAAGCGCGAACGAAGCGAAGACACCCGCCACAAGATCGAGCTTGGTGGACTGGTCATCAAAGCAAACCTCGGCGATGAGGACCGCGCCTACATTCTTGGCGTTCTGCTGACAGGAAATCGGAGAAAGGGCGACGCTCGACTTCGCGAACAAATGATCAAACTGGGTCGGGACGCGTTGCGCCAATGATCACTAAACCCAGACGTTCCGAATTTGCTATTCTGCTCTATGCCGGTCTTTTCCTTGTGGGCATCTCGGCACTTGTCTGGGTTTGTTTTTTTGCGCTTCGTTCATGGAACGCCCCGAACGGATCGGCCTACCGCCTATCGGTTTCGCAGGCGATCGACTGCCTCACATTCTGGTCCTCCGATCTTTGCCGAAGTCACTTCATTCAGGCACTCGGCTACGTCCCGGCCGATCTGGCTAAACTGCAATGGTTGTTGGCTGCCATGCTTGTGGCAGGCAACCTTGCCATTGCGATCGGCGGCTATATTGCCTTCCTCATGCCACCGGATAAATGGATCAAGTCCGGCCGGACTGTCGCAGGCATGCCCGAACTACTACGGGCCGCAAAAGCCGAAAAGATCGACAAGCGGGACGGCCTTCATTGGTTCAATGGATGGCGGCTTGCGCTCGAGCGCGAGGTGCGACACTTCATCATCTTTGGCTCCATTGGCGGCGGCAAGACACAAACCATGACCGGGCTGATTGTCTCCGCGATCGCGCGACATGACAAGGTTCTCGTCTTCGATATCAAGGGAGACTTTACCGAGAAGCTGCCTCCAACGATCAAGCCGAATGGTTCCAAGGTGCAGCCAATCATCATTGCTCCACAGGATCGGCGTTCCCATGTTTGGGATATCGCCAAGGATCTGCGCATTGCAGAGGATGCCGTTGAGCTGGCCACGCGACTGATCCCTGAATCAAGAGATCGGTTCTTTTCCAACTCGGCACGTGCCGTGCTGGCCGCGTGTACCATACGCCTTATGCACGAGAACCCCGGAAGGTGGACGTGGGCCGATCTGGTAGCCGAGACGCGCCGTGACCATCTTGAACTTCTTGAGGTCGCGCATCGCTATCATCCCGATGCGGTTCGCTTTTTGGACGCTGACTATCGACAAGTCGCCTCGACGCTTTCGACGCTCACCGCTGATACGAAGACGCTGCGTCTGCTTGCAACGGCGTGGGCGAATTATGAAGGTCTGGAACGTTTTTCGTTGCGTGACTGGCTGCTCTACAAAACAGATCGGCGCACCGTCATCCTGCAAAAGTCTGGCCGGTTTTCTGACCAATCTGACGGCTGGATCAGCGCGTTTCTCACCATTGCCTCCGGCATCGTGTCCGATCCGGAACTTGGCGATGCCAAGCTCCGCCGCATCTGGTTCTTCGTTGACGAATTCGCCCAGCTGCCGAAGATCAGCCGGTTTTCAGCGCTGCTGGATATCGGACGATCGAAGGGGGTTTGCGTGTGCCTCGGCGTTCAGGATATTGCACAGATCCGTGACACCTATGGGCGCGAACGGGCCGACGCGTGGATGTCGATCGTCGGAACGAAGATCATCGCCAAGGTGAATTCGGGGCCGACCGCTCAGCGACTTGAAAGCGATATCGGTCAGGCCACAGTGGTCTATAGTCGTCGTGAGCCGAGAGGAAACGGATTGGAATGGGTGCGCGACGAGCGGCGCGAGAACACGATTGAGCGCTCCGAATTCGAGACGCAGCTCGGGCCTCGCAAGAACGGCATCGATGTCCTCGTCACCGGCATTGGCGAGCACGTCTACAAGGTGTGCGTTCCCTATACCACTCTCCCACATGCGCGCGATGCGCAAGCGCCGGCGCAATGGACGCTCGACCTTATCACCGTCAGCCGACTTGAAGGCGCGGCGACCAAAGACGATGCCGAGACCGGTAAGAGTGACGAACGCTATCCGAAAGAAGCCATCGACGTTCTCAAGGGAATGGAGCCGATCGGCAAGCCCAGGAACACATCGATGGTGGAAGGCGACCCGCTCGACTTGTTCGACGGACAACTGCCGAGGATCTGAAGATGTTGGGCCAGTTTGACCTTTTCCCGACAGAAGTGCTCCTGCGCCGCATCGAGCCGGCTACCAACAAGTGGCGGTTCTATCATCTCAGCATCGAGGGCGGCCTCTTCGGGGATTGGTGCCTTGTGCGGCGCTGGGGCCGGATCGGGACCAGCGGTCAGCTGAAGCTAGATTGGTTCACCTCGGCCGGACAGGCCCATGATGCCCTTGGTGTTCTTGAGCAAAGCAAGCGCAAGCGCGGCTACCGCGACTGACGCGCGAAACGCTCCCTTCGACGCGTGGTCCGCTCCCGGCAACCGCACCAGCATCAATCAGCCTACTGCGCAGTAGAGCGGCACCAATAAAATCAGGAAGCAGTACTATGTTCGGGAACGTTCGAAGCTGCGCCAGCGGACACCGCCGGAACAACCTGAATCTTAAGATCGAGCGCCTTGGCGACTTTCATCAAGGTTGCCATTGTCGGATTTCCGTTGCCGGAAAGCGCGCGCGAAAGACCCTCCCGCGAAAGCCCGGTGTCACGCGCCAACTGGCTCATATTGCGCGCCCGCGCAATGGTTCCAAGAACGACAGCGATATATTCAGGGTCGTCTCCCCCTTCTTCCATCGCGGCATCCAGGAAGGCGGCAATATCCTCGTTGGTTTTCAGGTAATCGGCCGCATCGAAACGGCTAAAAACTTCCTTTGCCATAGTTTCAATCCTTCCACTCGTCGGCCAGCATTTTTGCGGCCTTGATGTCCTTGTTCTAGGTCGACTTGTCGCCACCGCAAAGCAAAACGATAATCAACTCGCAGCGCCTCATATAGTAAACTCGATATCCCTTGCCGTAGTGAATTCGAAGCTCGGAAATCCCCGAGCCCACGGGCTCCACGTCACCGGGATTGCCCATTGAAAGTCGCACGAGGCGAGCGGCGACCTTTGCGGCTACAGTTCGGTCTTTCAGGCTCGAAAGCCAGCGATCAAATGTTGCCGTTTTGATTAACTCAACCATATGCCTACTATAGGTCACACCGGGCTAAATTGCAAACTATAAGTCACAGCCTGCTCATGTTATCGCCGCTTCGGTTGGGGATGCTGCGGAATTCAGATCGGCACGGCAATTCGCGGCCTGGCTCGGTCTGACGCCGCGACAGAACAGCAGTGGCGGGAAAGAACGGCTCGGCCGGATCAGCAAGCAGGGAGATCGAACCATCAGGCGATTGCTGGTGGTCGGAGCGACTGCGGTTGTTCGGCGAGCCCGCCTCGACGCATCTTCATTTCCGTGGATCGCACGGTTGCTGGATCGCAGACCTGCAAGGCTAGTGTCCGTGGCGATCGCCAACAAAACCGCGCGCATTGCGTGGGCTATTCTCAGACGGGAGGAAGTGTATCGGCCGGCAACGGCCTGAGGGAATCCCGTTCGGCCATCACCGGCCGGGCGGTGGAATGAAGGACTGAGTTGTGATGGCGAACCGGTTTGGCCGGGGATGGATGAAAGCCTAGGTGCCCCCAGCGCCTCGAGCGCGCAAAATTGATTGGCAATCCGTCTGCGGACTTCATCAGGGCCAGCAGCATATGAGCTGCGATAAAAGGCCGGACACATGACTGAACCTTATTGGCCGCCAACATAAATAAAGTCTTGCATTCCACGGGCCGTCCACACATGGGGGCACCATTCGTCGTTGACGCTGACCAAGGAGCCGTACGCTATCCCGACAGAAAAAGAAGACAACCGCGGACCCAAGGGCCGCGACCGAATCCGGCGCCCAGCCGGCAATCTACACCGCACGATCACGAAGATGGGATTTTAGCCGAGACCGTGCCCAAAGTCGTCGTCACGCCCCCTACCCTCCCGAGCGTTCGTGCGGGTCTTCTGTGGCGTTTCGAACACAACATGCTGCCCTTGCTCGGGCAACGGCCGTGGCAGGTCCTTTGTCTTGCCGACGAGAATATTCTGCTTGTCATGCATCATGAAATCCGACCCACCAACCCCGACAAGAACGCCATCATAGCGGCGGCCAGGCTCGGTCGTTGCGATATAGCGATTTTGCCAGTCAAAGCCTTGCGAGGTCAGGAACTTCTGCGCCTTCTCCAGCGCCTGCACACGTTCCGGATCAGAAATCTCGCGGAACATTCGCTTGAAGGCATCAACATCGCCGCGTTCATGACCGGCAATACTGGCCTGCGCCATGCGCTCGGCCGACACGACATCGAAGCTCAGTTCGTGACCGGCGTTCTTCACCAGCGCGGTCATGAATTCCCTCTGCGTCCGGCCATTGCCTTCGCGAAACGGATGAATCGAGTTGAGCCGATTGAAGTAAACTGCGGCCTGGTCGGCAAACGTCTCCCTATTGAAACCGCGCAGGAAGTTCTGACCGCACAGGTCCTCGGAAAATCGGTCCAGTGCGCTGGAAATGGCCGGACCGATCGCGAATTGCTCGCCGTCGATCTTCTGCATGGTCGGCATTGTCGCGACAGTGCCATCAGAAAGCTGAACCCGCTCGTCTCGGGTGCGCCCGGCCCATTCATATACGTCCTGAAAAAGATGATGGTGAAGCGCTTTCAGGTGCCGCGTATCAAAGGTCGGCTCCGGCCCGCCCCCAAGACGCAGTTCGATAAGCCGGCCCGCGACCCGTTCCGCCTCAACGGCGGAGAGTTTGTCGGGATCGGTTAAGCCATCGATGTTCTTGAGGGTGCCGTTTTCGTAAGCGTAGTTCGTCATCCGTTGGCGGCGCGGAACTCTTTGAGCATCGGAACGATGTCGGAGGCCTCGATCTCGCCGCGAATGAAAGCCTCGAAAATGTGGTCGGTGGCAGGATCGCGCTTCAGGCCTTCCATAGCATTGGAATGATCGGCGCTGTTGACCAGTCGGCGCCGCTTTTCCATCTCGGCATCGGAGATGCGCGTCTTTTCAAGGGTACTTGCCATGGTCTTTTCCTTCTTCAGATCGGTGAGGTTTTGCAGCCAGGCCGGTCTTCCTGGAATCTCTCACCCCTCGAACCGGCACGGTCCTGCTATGCACTCTCGCTCTTGGATAACAAATCCGGCGTAGGTCTATCGACTACGCCAACTATACCAGAACCAGAAGAAGAATTCTCTTGTTTTTTATATGTTTGACCCGGCTATCGGGTGCGTCAATCGTCTTTGCGGAGCCGTTTCGCTGGCAACGGAACGAACAGGTCATGAAACACGACCAACGCCGTATCAGGCTCGACAGCGTAGCGACCGTTCTTCGTGACCTTATAGAACAGTCCCATTTCCTCGAGCACAACGCAGTTGCGCGGAATCGTAAACCGGCTGACACCAAGACGGTCGGCAAGCATTTGGAGGGGCAGGATGCCGCCATCGAGCTGCGGATCATAGATCAGCCCGATCAGGCTCATTCGCAACATGGGCAAGAGATTCACATACCGGCTTGGCCGGTTCTCGATGACACTCGCAATCTTGATTGAGTTCACGCCCACTGTACCAGGCGGAATCTGCTCCAGTACCGGTGGTCCGTCGAACCACACAAACGGGTCATGCGGCTGCGCGCCCAATCCTTTGATGATTTCGTCTCTGGTCATTCTCTCGCGACAGCTGTTCAAGCCCACATAGTGCTTCTTTTATATGCGTCAACGCCCGTCATGAACCACGACGCCCCCACGGATGTCGGTCGTTGACTTGATAATGGCGGGCATTTCTCAATGCATGATACTTAATTTGAGTAGGGCTGGGACACAAGTGCGGACTATTCAGGCCGGCGCGGATTTGCCAGGACCGGCGCGACGGATACCGCCGCGCCGGTGGAGCCTTAGCTCCAGGGGATCACGGTCATCAGGTCATCGTCGTCCTGGCCGGGAAACTTGCCGAGGTTTGCACGGAAGGCCCGGCTCGGGGTCGCAGCAGTCAACTGCAGGTACTCTTCGCCGTTCTGGTTCATTTGACGCCAGATGCCGCCAACCTCGATCTTCCGGCCTCGCGGGGATACGCCATACAAGCGGTAGACAGGCGCCTTCGGGTTCGTGCTGTTGAGCTCTTCGCCAGTGATGTCGAAGTCGAAGTCCAGTGCGGCGATGTTGCCTTCCAAAGTGCCGTTGTCGTTGAAGCGGATGAAGTTGATCAGGTCTGCCATTGGTATGTCTCCGTTGTTTGATCGAATTGACAGGGACGCCAGGAAGGACCGGAAAAGGATGACTGCACCCTTCAGGGCCGCAGCAGAGCGAAGGGCGGCGGAGAACTCAAAAAGACGGAGGGTTTGCCGAAGGCGGAAACCGTCTTTTTTGGGCGGAGACGTTGCTGACAGACACCGGGCCTTACAGTCCCATCGTCAATTGATCCCAACAACAACGGCAAGACATTCCTCCGCCATGGCAGTTTGCATCAGCTTTGCGCAAAAAAGCGCCGCAACCGGAAAGAAAACAGTCCGGATGGACGACGAAGCAGGGGGCGTGTCTATCAAAGCACAATCGAAAGCACGCTCTCCATGTGGGGTTCGCAGCGATCATCGAAAATCCCGCGTCTTCACGTTGATCTCATCGATATGCCCATAGGGATCGAACATATCGCGCGGCTTCGCTATTCCACGCGGATCAGGCGTCGGCGATCCATGATGAAACTCGTCGCCCCGGCCGTGTGGAAGCGGAAAGGTTGTATCCCGGCTGCCGACGCTTGTGTCAACGGCGGAGTAAAATCCGGCCACGGGGCGGAGCAAAAGTCGGCCACTTGT
>NZ_JBAKFQ010000037.1:0-31346 GCF_053484255.1 Martelella sp. FLE1502 | reverse complement strand
GCGCCTTGTCTACAAATTTAAACCGGACAGCAGTGGGTCAAGCCCGAGGATGACGTCCGTAAAAAGGATAGTCCCTTCAAAAACTTGGGCGCAGTCTACTTGCCCGCCTTCTCGTCAAGCTTCGCTTCGAGCGCATCGATGCGGGCGCGCAGCGCGTCGTTTTCGTCGCGGGCCTTGATCGCCATGTCGCGCACGGCGTCGAACTCCTCGCGCTTGACCACGTCCATGCTGTTCAGCCAGCGCTCGACCTGGGCTTTGACCCCGGTTTCCAGGTCCTTGCCGGCGCTCTGCACCGAGCCTGCCGCATCGGTCATCAGCTTTGCCAGATCGTCGAGAATGCGGGTAGTGCCGGAACTCATGTCGCTGTCTCCTTGGTCGGGCCGGGCGCTTTGCCGGCTGCTCTTTGCCCTGAAGTAATGCCGGTTCGCCAAGGCCGCAAGGCCGCAGCCCGATTATCTCCGGCGATCCGCGCTTCATGCCGCAATTCAGCCGGCTTGACCGCGCCGCATTATGCCGCCATCTTCCCGCCCGATCATAAAGGAAACCGCGCCTTGCTGCCAGACAACATCAGGCTTGCCGCCATCCCCTTCCCCGCCATAGACCCGGTCGCGCTCAAGCTCGGCCCGCTGCAGATCCACTGGTACGGGCTTGCCTATGTGGCCGGCATATTGCTCGGCTGGCTCTATGCCCGCTGGCTGTTGAAGAAGGACCGGCTGTGGCCGGCGAACCAGCCGCCGATGGCGGTTGCGCGGCTCGACGATTTCATCACCTGGTCGGTGATCGGCATCGTTGTCGGCGGGCGGCTCGGCTATATGCTGTTCTACGCGCCTGGCGCTTTCCTCTCCAATCCGCTCACCGTCCTCAAGATCTGGGACGGCGGGATGTCGTTTCACGGCGGGCTGCTCGGCATGATCGTGGTGATGGTCATCTTTTCACGGCGGCACGGCATTCGCGTCTGGTCGCTGCTGGACCTGATTGCGACGGTTGCGCCGATCGGGCTGTTTTTCGGCCGGATCGCCAATTTCATCAATGCCGAACTGTGGGGCCGGCCCTCCGACGTGCCGTGGGCGATGGTGTTTCCGGGCGCGGGCGACATGCCGCGCCATCCGAGCCAGCTGTACGAGGCGGGACTTGAAGGGCTCGTTACCCTCGTCGTGCTGTTCGTTATCACCCGGTTCTTAGGTTCGCTGAAGCGGCCGGGGCTGACCGGCAGCGTCTTCATCTGCCTTTATGCGCTGTCGCGCATCTTCGTGGAGTTCTTCCGCGAGCCCGACCCGCAATTGGGCTATCTCTTTGGCGGCTTCGTGACCATGGGCATGGTGCTTTCGCTGCCGATGCTGGCGGTCGGGCTTTGGGGCATCTGGTATTCCGGCCGCATGGCGAAACGGAATGCGGCCCCGTGACGACGCCGCTGCTGCCGAAAATCCGGGCGATGATCGAAGCCGATGGGCCGATGCCGGTTTCGACCTATTTCTCCCTCTGCCTCGCCGATCCCGAGCACGGCTATTACCGCACCCGCGATCCGCTGGGCGCCAAGGGCGATTTCACCACCGCGCCGGAAATCTCCCAGCTCTTCGGCGAACTGGTCGGCATTTTCCTGATTTCCGCATGGCAGGCCCATGATTGCCCTGACAGCACAAGGCTGATCGAGGGCGGCCCCGGACGCGGCACGATGATGGCTGATATCCTGAAGACTATCGCCGCTCTTGCGCCTGCAATGTACAGCGGCCTTTCGGTGACGCTGCTGGAAACCAGCCCGGCGCTGCGCGCCCGTCAGAAGGAAACGCTGGCAATCCATGCAAGCCGACTTTCCTGGGTGGACCGGTTGGCCGATGCGCCCGAAGGCTTCACCCTGTTCGTCGCCAACGAACTGTTCGACGCACTGCCGACCCGGCAATTCGTCAAATCCGGCACGCATTTCTTCGAACGGGTCGTGACGCTGGACGAGGATGGCGCGCTGGCCTTCTCCCTGTCGCCGACCCGGCTTGAACCGGCAAGTCTTCCAGAGGGTTGGAAAGGAGCGAAGGAAGGCGCGATCTTCGAATATGCGCCCGCCCGCGAAGCGTTGATGGCGGAGATCGCGGCGCGGCTGATCCTTCATGGCGGCAGCGCGCTGGTCATTGATTACGGCCACCTCGAATGCGGCTTCGGCGACACGCTTCAGGCGTTGCGCGATCATCGCTTCGATCCGCCGCTTGCCCATCCCGGCGAGGCGGATCTGACCAGCCATGTGGATTTCGCGGCCCTTGCCGCAGCCGCACGCGCCGAAGGCGCGCATCTCCATCCGCCAATGACGCAGGGGGATTTTCTGGCAGCCCTTGGGCTCGGGCCCCGCGCCTCAGTGCTTGGCCGCGGCAAGGACGCGAAAACCCAAGGCGATATCGTCGCCGCCGCCCGCAGACTTGCCGGCGATGGCCCAGAGGAGATGGGCGATCTGTTCAAGGCGCTGGCGATCTCGTCCGGACCGGTCAAACTCGTCCCCTTCGATGGCGCGGCCGCCGACCGAAAACATTGACAAACCGGCTTCGACCGCCTCAACATTTAACAACGAAACACCGGAAACGCTTCATGCTGGACACCGCCATTCGCGATGCGCTCTCGCCGCTGCAAAGCCCGCTCTTCGAGGAGCGGCTCGCCGGCACGGATATCCGCCACGGCTTTTTCACCCGCCGGGGCGGCGTCTCCACGGGGCTCTACGGCGGCCTCAATTGCGGCATCGGTTCTGATGACCGCCCGGAGGATGTCGCCGAAAACCGCGCCCGCGTCGCCGGATGGTTCGATGCGGATGCCGACCGGCTGACGACGCTTTATCAGTGCCACTCCGCCGATGCGGTTGGCCTGAACGAACCGCTCCAAGGCGAGCGTCCGCATGCCGACGGGATGGCAAGCAGCACCCCTGGCCTCGTGCTCGGCGTGCTGACGGCCGATTGCGGGCCGCTGCTTTTCGCCGATCCCGAAAACGAGATCATCGCCGCCGCCCATGCCGGCTGGCGCGGGGCGTTCGGCGGCATCATCGAGGCGACGATTGAAAAGATGGTTTCGCTCGGGGCGCGCCGGCGCTCGATCATCGCGGCGCTCGGGCCGACGATCGGACCTGAAAATTATGAGGTTGGGCCGGAATTCGTCGAGCGTTTCGCGAGCGCCGACCCGGGCCACCGCGCCCTGTTCCGACCGTCGCCGAAGGATGGCCATGCCTTTTTCGACCTGCCCTCCTTTATCGGCCTCAGGCTTGACCAGGCGGGTATCGAGCACGACATCATCAGGCATTGCACCTATCAGGACGAGGAAGGTTTTTATTCCTATCGTCGCGGCACCCATCGGGGTGAAAAGGATTATGGCCGCCAGATCTCGGCCATTTCCATCATTTGAGCATTTTACATATCAAAGCGTGTGCGTACGCTTGGGGAGACTGACATGGCGCTTGCTTTTGAACCTGAAGAATATGCCGAGCGATTGTCGCGGCTGAAAGCCGCGATGGCCGAGAAGAAACTCGACGCCGTGCTGCTGTTCGCGCAGGAAAGCATGTACTGGCTGACCGGCTACGACACGTTCGGCTTCGTGTTTTTCCAGTGCCTCGTGGTGACCGCCGACGGACGCACGGCGCTTCTGACGCGCTCGGCCGATGTGCGCCAGGCCCGCCAGACCTCCAATATTTCCGAGATCCGCATCTGGGTCGATCGCGGCCAAACCGACCCGAGCCGCGACCTGAAGGAGATGCTCTCCGACATGGACCTGCTCGGCTGCCGGATCGGCGTCGAATACGACACCCATGGCATGACCGGCCGTTCGGCCCATTTCCTTGATGGCCAGCTCAGTTCCTTCGGCCAATTGCAGGACGCCTCCTACCTCGTCAGCAATCTGCGGCTTATCAAGTCGCCGGCGGAGATCGCCTGCATCGAAAAGGCAGCGACGCTGTGCGACGACGCCTTCGACGCCGCCCTGCCGCTGATCAGGCCGGGCGCCGACGAGGCCGAAATTCTCGCCGCCATGCAGGGCGCGGTGCTGTCCGGCGGCGGCGATTATCCCGCCAACAACTTCATCATCGGTTCCGGCGAAAGCGCGCTTCTGTGCCGCTCCAAATCCGGCCGCCGCAAGCTGGATACGAACGACCAGCTGACGCTCGAATGGGCGGGCGTCTGGTCGCATTACCACGTCGCCGCCATGCGCACCGTGGTGATCGGCGAACCGACCGAGCGCCACCAGTCGCTGTTTCGCGCGGCGACGGCAACCCTTTCGGCCATCGAGGAAATCCTCAGGCCCGGCCACACCTTCGGCGATATCTTCGACAAGCATGCCGAGATCATGGATGCGCGCGGCCTATCGCGTCACCGGCTCAACGCCTGCGGCTATTCGCTCGGCGCGCGGTTCGCGCCGTCCTGGATGGAGCACCAGATGTTCCACACCGGCAACCCGCACCCGATCCTGCCGTCGATGTCGCTGTTCGTGCACATTATCATCATGGATTCCGACAGCGGCACGGCGATGACGCTGGGGCGCACCTATCTGACCGGCGAGGAGTATCCCCGGCCGCTGTCGCGCCTCGGCCTCGACCTTTACACAAAATAAAGGATGATCGCCGCCCGCGTTTGACATTACCCCCTTCGCTCCGGAAAATTGCGGCCGTATTTCCGCTTCCTCCACGACCCGGAAATGCGCAATCTTCTGATTTATCTGGCGTCCGCACCGGTTTTCCGGACGCCTCCGGCGTTTTCCGGGAAGGGCAAGGCATATGGCGCGTGCGGCGAGCCTTCTACTCATCACCGGCCTGCTTGCGGCCTGCTCGACGGCCGACGTGCTGACAGTGGACGCGACACCGCCCGAGACCGTCGGCAACGCCCCCGCCGCCCAGTATAATGCGCCCCCCGTGGCCGCCGCGCCGGCGGAAAACGTTGCCCGCCAGAGCCTTGCGCCGCCATCGGGCGCGCCCCAGCAGACCTATAGCGCCCCGCCGCAACCGAGCTATCCGGCCACCGCTTCCAGCGCGCCGCGTTATGACGCAACGCCAGGCGTGGGGCGCCCGCCCAGCACATTCGGCGCGCAGGCGGCAAACCTCGCCCCGGCCCAGCCCGCCTATTCCCCGCCGCCGCAACAGGTTGCGGCGGCCCCCGCGCCGCAGACGACCGCCGTCGCGCAGGCCCAGCCCGCGCCGGCCGCCCAGCCTTCGGCGGCAAGCGCACCCGCGCAGACGGCAGCCGCGCCGCGCGCTTCGATCGCCGCAGCCGAAACGCTCCGTTTCCTGCCGATCATCGGCGCGCCGTCCGACAAGCTGCAGCCGCTTTCCGCCCGGCTCGGCGAAAGCGCGCGGGCGGCCGGCCTTTCGATCGTCGCTATGGATGACGACAAGGCCGATCTCAGCCTCAAGGGCTATTTCTCCGCCGTCGACCAGGAGGGCGTGGTCTCGGTGATCTATGTCTGGGACGTGATCGGCGAGAATGGCGTGCGCCTGCACCGCATCCAGGACCGGCAGGCGGCCGAGACCGGCGGTTTTTCCGGCTCCGATCCCTGGGCCGGCGTCAGCGCCGACATGATGGCGGCGATCGGCCAGAAGTCGATCGGCTCGCTTCTGGCATGGCTCGACACGCAGGGTTGAGCCACCGCCCGGCGCGCGGCGTGTCATAAAAAATCCGGAAAAGCCCAGAGACAGGTTGACTGCGGACTTGCTTTCGCGTTGATCCGCGTTAAAAAGCGACAGTCAGACTGAACGGGCGAGATGATATGAAAGTTTTCGCGGGCAATTCCAACCGACAACTTGCCGAAGCGATTTGCAATTATCTCAATGTGCCCCTGGGCAAGGCCAGCGTCAGACGCTTCGCCGATCAGGAAATCTTCGTAGAAATTCAGGAAAATGTGCGCGGCGAGGACGTTTTCGTCGTCCAGTCGACCTCGTTTCCGACCAATGACCACCTGATGGAACTGCTGATCATGATTGATGCGTTCCGCCGGTCGTCGGCGCGCCGGATCACCGCGGTTCTTCCCTATTTCGGCTATGCCCGCCAGGACCGCAAACCCGGCCCGCGCACTCCGATCTCGGCCAAGCTGGTTGCCAATCTGATCACCCAGGCCGGCGCCAACAGGGTGCTGACGCTCGATCTCCATGCCGGCCAGATCCAGGGCTTTTTCGACATTCCGACCGACAATCTCTATGCGCTGCCCATCCTTGCGCGCGATATCAAGGCGCGGCGCAACCTCGACAATGTCATGGTGGTATCGCCCGATGTCGGCGGCGTGGTGCGCGCCCGCGCGCTCGCTAAGCGGCTCGACTGTCTGCTCGCCATCGTCGACAAGCGGCGCGAACGCCCCGGAGAGTCGGAGGTGATGAACATCATCGGCGATGTCGAGGGCAAGGAGTGCATCCTGATCGACGACATCATCGATTCGGGCGGCACGCTGGTCAATGCGGCAAGCGCGCTCCTTGCCAATGGCGCCCTGTCGGTCACAGCCTATATCACCCACGGCGTGCTGTCCGGCACCGCCGTCGACCGGATCACCGCCTCGAGCCTCGAGGAACTGGTGATCACCGATTCGATCCAGCCGCGCGGCGACATGGTGGCGTCTTCCAAGGTCCGCGTGATTTCGACGGCCGCCCTCATCGGCGAGGCGATCAACCGTACCAGCCACGAATCATCGGTCTCGAGCCTGTTCGACTAGAGCGGGCCGTTTTCACGGCGGCGCATACCTATCACAAGAAGACATTCCACCGTCTTTCTCGGGGTTCCGGCACCAGTTTCGTGTCCTGAGCCAGCCTGCGCGTGTGCGTTGAATCGTATTCAAACGCATATTCCGCGACCGCGCCATTTATCAATTTTAAATTAGTTTCGCCTCATAGTGCCGTTCCGTTCAGGTTGTTCTCACCAAAGCAATTTCAATAAATCGGTTCGTTGCGAAGGAGGCTGTCATATATTCCGCATGCAGACAACGGACGTGCGTTCGCGGCCTGGTTTACCTGGCATTGCTCGCTGTTGTGTTATTCGCCTCCCCTCTCCATGCCAGACCCCACCCTTTCGCGTTCCCGCCCGCCATCGATGAGAGCCCGATGGCAATGTTCGTGGTCGACCCTGCCACCGGCGCGTTTCTCGCCTCCAACCGGGCCGCCCAGGCGCTTTACGGCTGGTCGCGCGAAGAGTTCCAGACGCTTTCCGTTTCCGACCTGAACCAGATGCAGCAGTCGAAGGTTTCCGACGACCTCGACCAGGCCGTGCAGTTGCAGAAAAACTTTTTCGAGTTCAGCCAACGCCTGAAGGATGGCGAACTGCGCGAAATCAGCATGTTCAGCTGGCCGATTACCGAACAAGGCGAAACGCTGCTGATGTCGGTGGTGCTTGAAAGCCGGGACGCCGGCCGGACCTACGCCGTCATCGACTTCAACCGGCTGAACCTCGCCTTCATCGCCGTGCTGTGCATTCTCGGGGCGACGGTTCTGCTGCTGGTGTTCATCATATTCCGGCGTCGCAGGCTGGTGCGGGAGCTCGGCCGACAGCACCTGCTTTTGCGCGTGATGATGGATGCGATACCGGATCAGATCTATTTCAGGCGTCCCGACCGCCAGATCGTGGCCTGCAACCAGGCGGCCGCCGAATTCCTCGGCATGCCGGTGGAAATGATCGTCGGCAAGAGCGACCGGGAATTGTTCGGCGAGAGCGAGGACAGCCTGTTGCGGCAGCAGGTCTTCGGCGCGATCGATGAGCGCGACAATCACGTCGTCCAGGGCGAGGTCACAAGCCCGACGGGCAAGAAACACACGCTGGAAATGTTCCGCGCGCCCGTGATCGATCCCAGCGGCAAGCCCTTCGGCACCGTCAGCATCTGGCGCGACATCACGGACCGGCGGCGCAACGAGGAGCGGATCGAGGCGCTCGCCTTTTATGACCCGCTGACCAAGCTTGCCAATCGCGCCAGGGCGCAGGAGGTCTTGCTGGATCTTCTCGCAACCCACAGACAGTCCAAGCAGCATATGGCGCTTGCGATCTTCGACCTCGACAATTTCGCCGCAGTCAACTCGATCTTCGGACACAATATCGGCGATGCGCTGCTCAGGGCGACCGGGCGGCGGCTGAGCAACACGATCGAGGCCGGCAGCTTTGCCGCGCGGCTTTCGAGCGACGAATTTCTGGTGCTGCTGACCGAACTGGGTGATGACCGGACAACGGCGCTGCAGACCGCGCAGGAACGGATCGACAGGCTGCACGAGAAGCTCTCCCAGAAAGCCTTCGTCAACAGCCACCACATTACGCCCAGCACCTGCGTCGGCGCCGTGCTTGTGGGGCCGGACGCCGAAAGCGCCAATGACGAGTTGCGCCGCGCCGACCTTGCCATGCACAACGCCAAGGCGAAGGGACGCGGCAGCATAAGCTGGTTCCATGACGACATGGTCGACCAGCTGGTATCGCGTTTCGACCTGGAAACCGCGCTGGAACGGGCGCTGCAGACCAACGGTTTCAGCATCTACCTGCAGCCGATCATCAACCGCAAGGCCTCGGGCCGTCACTTCGAGGCGCTGTTGCGGCTCGACCATCCCGAGCGCGGCGTCATCAGCCCGGGCGATTTCATCGATGTGGCAGAGAGCACCGGCCTTATCGTGCCCATTGGCGCCTGGGTTCTGGAGGAAGCCTGCAAGCTGCTCAGCGAATATCCAGACCTGCATCTGTCGGTCAACGTCTCTGTGCAGCAGTTCCTCCAGGAGGATTTCGTCGAACAATTGCACGCGCTGCTGGAGCGCTATGATTTCGCGCCGAACCATCTCACGCTGGAGATGACCGAAAGCCTGATGATCGCCAATTTCGAGCTCACCCTGTCTCAGTTGATGGCGATTCGCGATCTGAATATCCGCCTGTCGATCGACGATTTCGGGACCGGCTACTCCGCCCTGCTCTACCTCAAGCAACTGCCGCTCGACGAGCTGAAGATCGACCAGTCCTTCATCTCCGGCGTACCGCATGACAGCAACGACACATCGCTGGTCGAACTGATCATCACCACGGCGCACCACCTCGGCCTCGTGATCGTGGCGGAAGGCGTGGAAACGCCCGAACAGGAGGAATGGCTGCGCAGACATGGTTGCGAGAGCCTGCAGGGCTTTCTGTTCAGCCGGCCGCAGCCGATCAAGCACTATCTGCCATCTTTCCATTGACCGCCATTCCGTGGCAGGCTGCTGTAAGAGTTCTTTTGGTCCGCGCGCCCGGACGGAAAACCGGCGTCCACTGGACGCGCTAGGGATGAGGTGAGTGATGAAAGCGCTGCTGCTGGTCGATATTCAGAACGGCTTCTGCCCGGGCGGCAATCTTGCCGTCGCCGATGGCGATGCCGTGGTGCCGGTCGCCAACCGGCTGATCGAAAATGGCGGCTACGGCCTTATCGTCGCCTCGCAGGACTGGCATCCGCCCGGCCACGGATCGTTCGCCTCCTCCCACCCCGGCAAGCAGCCCTTCGAGATGGGCGAGCTTTCCGGCAAGCCGCAGGTGATGTGGCCCGATCACTGCGTCCAGAATACGCCCGACGCCGACTTCCACCCCGACCTGAACGTTGCCGCGATCGACCATGTCCAGCGCAAGGGCGAAAATCCCGACGTCGATTCCTATTCCGCCTTCCGCGACAATGATCGCAACGCCGTGACCGGGCTCGATGCCTATCTGCGGCACAAATCGGTCGGAACGCTCGATATTCTGGGCCTGGCGACGGATTACTGCGTCCGGTTCTCGGCGCTCGATGCCGTTGCCATGCTGCCGGGCGTCAGGGTTCGCCTGATCGAGGACGGGTGCCGCGGGATCGATGCCGAGGGCGTCAGCGACGCGATCCGCGAGATGCGCGAGGCGGGCGTCGAGATCATCGACAGCGATGCCGCCATCGCCGGCTGAGAATTCCTTAATCCACCCATCAACCGAACTGATTTGTGTTGCCGGCCTCAACCGGCTAAGCGGTGAGAATGTCCCTCAATGCCTTGATCCCAGCTTACCGCCAGATGCCTGCTTCTTGTTTGCCGCTCCCGCCGACCGAAGGTTCCCGTCATGTCTGACACCTCCGAATTCCTGACCGGCATTCGCGCCGGGCTGGTGCCGACACTTTCGGCAGCACCCTTCGGCGTGCTGTTCGGCGCTGTCGCCGTGGCTCAGGGGCAAAGCGTGGCCGAGGCCGCGCTGATGAGCCTGACGCTGTTTGCCGGCGCGAGCCAGCTGGTGGGCGTCGAACTCTTCGGCCAGCGCGCCGCGGCCTGGATCATCGTGGCCTCGATCCTGGCCGTCAATTTCCGTCACGTGCTCTATTCGGCGGCGATAACGCCGATCATGTCGCGGTTTTCGCGGATCGAGCGGGTTTTCGCCTTCTTCTTCCTGACCGACCCGCAATTCGCCGAAACGCTGAAGCGGGAAGATGCGGGCACGCCGGCGACCTTCGCCTGGTATATCGGCGTCGCCACATGCTTCTATACCTCCTGGAACGTCATGACGCTGATCGGCGCCACGCTTGGCGGTTTCATCGACAACCCGGAAGCGCTCGGGCTCGACGTTCTGCTGCCGATCTATTTCCTGAGCCTCGTGATCGGGTTCAGGCGCAGGGCCAATTATCTGCCTGTGGTGGCGGTCAGCGCCGTCTGCTCCGTGGTCGCCTTCCTGACCATTGGCTCGCCCTGGCATGTCAGCGTCGGGGCCATTGCGGGCATTCTGCTGGCCGCGGCGCTCCCGCCGCAGCCTGCCGGCGAGGCGGAAAAGCCGTGAGCAATTTTACCGAAGAGCATATCATTCTGATCATTCTGGCCGCCGCCGTCGTCACCTACCTGACGCGGATTGGAGGCTATCTTCTGCTGTCGGTGGTCTCGCGCATCCCGCCGCGGGTCGAAGCGGCGCTCAACGCGATCCCCGCCGCGGTGCTGACGACGCTGGTGGCGCCCGCCTTCTATGCCGGCGGATGGGAGACGAAACTCGCCATGGCCGCCGCGCTGCTGGTCGGGTTACGCTACACCTCGCCGCTGCCGATGATCGTCGTCGGCTGGGCGGTGGTGATGATCGCGCGCTATTTCGTCATCGCCTGAGCGGCCTTGTGGCCGCCTCCAGCCAGCGCCGCTCGGCCTCGCTTGCCGCAAGCGGCGCAAGTTTTTCGCGCACCTCGCCGTGATAGGCGTCGAGCCATCCGATCTCTTCGGCATTCAGAAGCGCCGGCAGGATCAGCCTCAGGTCTATCGGGCACCATGTCAGCGTCTCGAAGCCGAGCATCGGGATTTCGCCGCCCTCGATCGGTTCGGCCTCTTTCACCAGAACCAGGTTTTCGATCCGTATGCCAAATGCGCCGGGACGATAATAGCCGGGCTCGTTGGACAAGATCATGCCGGGCTTGAGTTCGGCTGAACCCAACCGCGATATCCGTTGCGGCCCTTCATGCACCGAGAGATAGGAGCCGACGCCATGGCCGGTTCCGTGGGCGTAGTCGACGCCGGCCTGCCAGAGTGCGGCGCGGGCCAGCGGATCGAGATCCATGCCGCGCGTGCCCGCCGGAAAGCGCGCCCGCGAAATCGCGATCATGCCTTTCAGCACCAGCGTGAAAAATTTCTTCTGCGCTTCATCCACTTCGCCGACCGCAATCGTGCGGGTGATGTCGGTCGTGCCGTTCTGGTATTGCGCCCCGGAATCGACGAGATACATCTCGCCGGGCTGGAGCATGCGGCTGGTCTCGCTGGTGACGCGGTAATGGATGATCGCGGCGTTCGGGCCCGCGCCCGAGATCGTATCGAATGATATGTCGCGCAGCGGGTTCTGCATCCGCATCCCGGTCTCGGCGCGCGCTGCCTCCAGCGCGCTTGCCGCATCGATCTCGCTGACCGTGCCGGGCGTCTGGCCGTCGAGCCATGAGAGAAACGACACCATGGCCGCGCCGTCCTGCAGATGGGCGGCGCGGGTGCCAGCCTGTTCCGCCGGGTTCTTGACCGCGCGGACTGGCGCAACCGGATCGGGCGCGTTCTGCCATTTGCCGCCGGCCGCTTCCACGATCTGCACCACGGCGTAGGGCACCGCCGCGCGATCGATCAGCAGCGTTTCCCCCGCCGCCGCGATCGCGGCAAGCGCGTCGGACACGGCTTCGGGCGGCAGCAGGGCGGCGAGCGGCTGAAGGTGGGCGGCGGCCTCGCCAGCCATCTTTTTCGGCATCACGAACAGCATCGCCGAACCGTCCGCCTTCACGATCGCGCGCGACAAGGGGGCCGGCGTATGGGCCACGTCATTGCCGCGGATGTTGAAGAGCCAGGCAACCGAGGTCGAATCGGCGATCAGCACCGCCTCGGCTTTCTTCTCCCGCAGCATTGCGGCAATGGCGGCCATCTTGTCTTCGGCCGGTTGTCCGGCCAGATCTCCGCTCTGGACCGTGACGGAGGCTGAGGGCGCGGCCGGACGATCGGTCCAGATGCCGTCGATCGGATTTTCGGAGAGCAGCGCCAGTTCGCCTCCGATATCGGCCAGTGCCGACTGCAGCTTCTCCACTTCCGCCGGCGTATGCAGCCAGGGATCGATGCCGAGCCTCAGCCCCTTCGGCTTGTGTGCGCCGAGCCAAGCGGGCGGCGGGCAGCCGACAAGGTCGCCGGCGGTGATAAGAGCGGGATCGGTCTGGGCCGCCAGTTGGGTCGTGTAGCGGCCATCGACGAACACCACGGCCTGTTCCTCCATCACCAGCGCGGTGCCCGCAGAACCGGTAAAGCCGGTCAGCCAGGCCAGCCGTTCGGCCGATGGCGGCACATATTCGCCCTGATACTCGTCGGTGCGCGGCACCAGAAAGGCGTTGATGCCAAGGGCTGGAAACAGCGCGCGCAGGGCGGCGATGCGGGGTGCGGCCTGTTCGGGGCGGGAGGATACGTCGAAGGACTGAAACATGAATGGGTACCACCGGATAATTGTCGGCGCGACGATAGCCGATCGCGGACAGGATCGGAATCGCTTTCCGCCGTATTTTTCCGCGGATGCATCGCCGCGCCAAGCATGCAAGAGGCGCATGGCTCCCATGACCCAGCCCACCTGCCTCAACGCCGGGCATGCATCTATATTGGGCACAGTTGATCGATGAAGGCCTCGCGCCGAACCGGAATTCCGGTTTGCAAGCGGCAGGGCCGAGTGGATCGGCGGCCGACACCGCATTCCGATCATCAAGACAGGGAGTTACCGAAATGGGCTTTTTCCGCACCGCCTACAAGAACCTTACCGAGGCCCGCCAGCGTCAGGCAGACCGTTTTGTCGCCGGCGCCCTGCTGCGCCTTGACGACGTGTCGCTCAATGAAATCGGCAAATCCCGCGCCGAACTGACCGACAAACGGCCTGGCCGCACGCGTCTCTGATCTGCCTTAGCGCTTAACCGTTGAATATTGCGCCTGCTTGAGCTTGCTCGCAGGCGCAATGTCGTTTTGAAAGGCCGCCCCTCGGGGGTGGCCTTTTCTGTTTGCAGTTTGCGTCCGAAGTCAGTCGACTTCGGGAAACAGCAATTCGACGATGTAGCTCGGGTCGAAACGGGTATCGAGCATGCCGTAGGTGGACCGCCAGCCGGCGGCGAGGCGGGTCTCAAGGAAGGCATCGGCAATCCGCCCAGCCCCAAGCCGGTAGAGCTCCGCGGCGCCCGCGGCGAGCGCCAGTTGTTCGATAAAGATGCGGGCAGCACTTTCATCGCTCTTGCAGAGCGCCATCGCCGCGCGCAGCAGTTCCACGATCTTGGGCCCCGAAGCGCCCAGATCGCGCGCGATGACCTGGAACACGGCCTCGAACAGCTCGCCGCCATGTTCCACGACCCTTCGCAGGTCGAGCGCCATCAGGTTGCCGCCGCCGTCATGCATCACAAGGCCCGGCGCATCGCGATAGTGGCGGGCAATCGGCCGGTCTTCGACAAAGCCGTTGCCGCCCATGGCCTCCATCGCCTCGGCCACCACGGCGGGCGCGATCTTCGTCGTCCAGTATTTTGTGACCGGTGTCATGACCCGGGCGTAGGCGGCCTCCTCGGCGCTGTCGCGGGCGCGGTCAAAGCTCTCGGCAAGCCGGAACGACAGCGCGCCGGCAGCGGCGACATCGAGCGCGAGATCGGCGAGCACCCGCATCATCAGCGGCTGGACCACCAGCGTGCGCCCGGCCACCTTGCGGCCCCGCGCGGCATGGGTCGCCTCGGCGACGGCCGCACGCATCATCCCCGAGGCAATCACGGCGCTGTCGAGCCGCATCAGCGTCAGCATGTCGAGGATTGTCCTGAGCCCGCCATCCGGCGCGCCGAGCAGGAAGCCGAAGGAATCGGAAAATTCCACCTCGGCGGCGGCATTGGATCTGAGCCCGAGCTTGTCCTTGAGGCGCTGATAGCGCAGCGCATTGCCCCTGCCCTCATCCAGAAGCCGCGGCACCAGGAAACATCCGGGCTTGCCGTCGACATCGGCGAGCATGATGAAGGCGTCGCTCATCGGCGCGGAGACGAACCATTTGTGGCCGGAAAGCCGGTAGACCCCTTCGCTGACCCGGTGCGCCTTGGTCGTAAGCGCGCGCATATCGCTGCCGGCCTGCTTTTCCGCGATGGCGAGCCCGATCGTGGCGGAGGCCTTCTGATTCTGGGCACGATTGGTCGAATCATATTTGCGCGACAGAATCTTGGGCGCCCATTCGTCGCGCAATTGCGGGGCTGCGGCGAGAACAGCAAGCGAGGCGGAGGTCGATGACATCGGCTCCAGATGGCCGCATTCGAGCTGGGCAGAAAGGAACAGCCGGACCGCCCGCAGCTTGTGCGCCTTGGACTTCGAATCCGCATCGCGCGGCGCTTCCCATAGCAGGGAATGCAGGCCGGACGCCATGGACCGGCGCATCAGCGCGTGCCAGGCCGGATGGAATGAGACAATATCGAGCCTCTCGCCCGCCGGCCCGTGAGTCTTGAGCTGCGGCAGGCTGGTATTGGCCATCTGCGCCAGCTCCTGCGCGTCGGGCGAGGTGACGTATCGCCCGATCGCATCGAACTCCTCGCGCAGCGGTCCGCCGAGCGAGCGCGTCAGATCGCCAAGCAGCGGGTCCGACTGGTAGGCGTTGAGGTTGCTCCACGGTCGCGGCTGGTTCAGGGTCTTGTAGATGTCGGTGTCGGCCATCGGCGCACACATGGTTCCATTTTCAGCTTATCCGCAGTTGGCATGCTTCGATATCATCTGTCAAAGCTTGCGGCGAGGCCGGGTAGCCATTATAGACGCCAAGACTTCTCCCGACGGACCGCCCGACCTCATATGGAGGAAAGCTTCATGGTCTTCTTTCCCCACCGACATCTCATCGGCATCAAGGGGCTTTCTCCAATCGATATCAACACCCTTCTCGACAAGGCCGAAGAGGCGATCGCCTTCAACCGGTCGCGCGAGAAGAAAAACGCCGTGTTGCGCGGGCTGACCCAGATCAACCTCTTCTTCGAGGCATCGACCCGGACCCAGGCCTCGTTCGAGCTGGCCGGCAAGCGGCTTGGCGCGGATGTGATGAACATGTCGGTCGGCAACTCCTCCGTCAAGAAGGGCGAAACGCTGATCGACACCGCGATGACGCTGAACGCCATGCACCCGGATGTGTTGGTGATCCGCCATTCCTCGGCGGGCGCTGCCGAACTCCTCTCCCAGAAGGTTGCCTGCTCAGTGATAAATGCCGGCGACGGCGCGCATGAACACCCGACGCAGGCGCTGCTCGATGCGCTGACGATTCGCCAGGCCAAGGGCCGGCTCGACAATATCGTGGTCGCGATCTGCGGCGATATCCTGCATTCGCGCGTCGCCCGCTCCAACATCATCCTCTTGAACACGATGGGTGCCAGGGTGCGGGTCGTCGGTCCCGCGACGCTGCTGCCCTCCGGCATACGCGATATGAGCGTCGAGGTCTGCGACACGATGGAGGAAGGGCTGAAGGACGCCGATGTGGTGATGATGCTCCGCCTCCAGCGCGAGCGCATGTCCGGCGCCTTCGTGCCCTCGGTGCGCGAATACTTCCACTTCTGGGGGCTCGACCGCGAGAAGCTGAAGGCGGCCAAGGAGGATGCCCTTGTGATGCATCCCGGGCCGATGAACCGCGGCGTCGAAATCGCCTCCGATGTCGCCGACGGGCCGCAAAGCGTGATCGAACGGCAGGTGGAAATGGGGGTCGCCGTGCGCATGGCGGTGATGGAGACGCTGATGCTTTCGGAAAACGGAGGGCCGCGCGCATGAAGCCGCTCGTTCTGCAAAACGCCCGCGTCATCGACCCCTCCCGCGACCTCGATGAAACCGGCACGATCATTGTCGAAAACGGACGCATTGTCGCCGCCGGGGCCGACGCCCAAAATCAGGGTACGCCGGACGGCGCGGAAATCGTCGACTGCAACGGTCTCGTCGCCACACCCGGCCTCGTCGATGCCCATGTCTTCGTTGGCGAGCCCGGCGCGGAGCATACCGAAACCATCCGCTCGGCAAGCCAGGCGGCGGCCGCAGGCGGCATCACCTCCTTCGTGATGATGCCGGACACGCAGCCGCCGATCGATGATATCGCGCTGCTGGAATTCGTGCTGAAGACCGCCCGCGACAATGCCGTCGTCAACGTGTACCCCGCCGCGGCCCTGACCAAGGGCCTTGCTGGCGACGAGATGACCGAGATCGGCATGCTGAAGGCCGGCGGCGCTGTCGCCTTTGCCAATGGCCGCTATTCGCTTTCCGACAACCGGGTGCTTCGGCGCGCCATGACCTATGCCCGTTCGTTTGACGCTGTGGTGGCGCTGGAGCCGCGCGACCGCTACCTCTCCGAAACCGGCGTCATGAACGAGGGGCTGTTCGCAAGCTGGCTTGGCCTTTCCGGCACGCCGCGCGAGGCCGAGGTGATCCCGCTCGAGCGTGACCTGAGGCTGGCGACCCTTACCAGGGCCCGCTACCACGCAGCCCTGATCTCGGTCCCCGAATCGGTCGAGGCCGTGGGCGTGGCGCGCGATCGGGGCGCTTTGGTTTCCAGCGGCATTTCGATCAATCATCTGACGCTCAACGAAAACGACATCGGCGAATACCGCACCTTCTTCAAGCTGTCGCCGCCGCTCCGCCAGGAAGAGGACCGGCAGAAGATGGTCGAGGCGCTGAAGGACGGGCTAATCGACATCATCGTTTCCTCGCACGATCCGCAGGACGTCGACACCAAGCGCCTGCCGTTTTCGGACGCCGAGGACGGCGCGATCGGTCTGGAGACCATGCTGGCCGCAGCCCTCCGTCTCCACCACAGCGGCGATGTGCCGCTGATGCGGCTGATCGATGCCATGTCGACCCGACCGGCGAAACTGTTCGATCTCGACGCCGGCACGCTTCGGCCCGGCGCGAAAGCGGACATCACCCTGATCGATCTCGACGAGCCCTGGGTGGTGACGCCCGACCGGCTGGTTTCGCGCTCGAAAAACACGACATTCGAAAATGCCCGCTTTTCCGGACGGGCCGTCAGGACGTATGTTGGCGGCATCGAGGTCCATCAGGCGGACTGACCCGAGGGGGACGACGTGCCGGCATTCTTTTCATTCGATCTGACCGCGACGCAGGCCGCGATTGCGCTTGCCGGCGGTTACCTATTGGGTTCGATCCCGTTCGGCTATCTGATCACGAAGGCGGCGGGCCTAGGGGATATCCGCGGCATCGGCTCCGGCAATATCGGGGCCACCAATGTGCTGCGCACCGGCAAGCGGCATCTGGCCGCCCTCACCCTGGTGCTCGATGCGCTGAAGGCGACCTTCGCGGTGATCCTGGCGACAACGCTTTACGGCAGTGATGCCGGGCTTCTGGCGGGCGCGGCCGCCTTTATCGGCCATCTGTTTCCGGTCTGGCTCGGCTTCAAGGGCGGCAAGGGGGTTGCGACCTATATCGGCGTGCTTCTCGGCGTCGCGCCGGCGGCGGTGCTGATCTTCGCCTTCGTCTGGCTGCTGATTGCCCGGCTTTCGCGCTATTCCTCGCTCTCCGCGCTGATTGCGACGCTTGCCATCCCGGTTGCCCTGTGGATAATGGGCCTACCGCAGGTTTCACTGGTGATGGCCGTTTTGACGGTGATCTCATGGTGGCGGCACAAGACCAATATCGAGCGCCTGATATCGGGCACCGAAAGCAGGATCGGAGACAAGGGGTGACAGCGAGGGGGATTTTCCGCATCGGGGCCGAACGGTCTCCATCAACGGAAATGCCCCTTTGACAAGCCGCCCCGGCATCGCCCTGTCGGAAAGCCAGCGCATCGCCTGGCTTCGCCTGATCCGCAGCGACAATGTCGGCCCCGTTACCTTTCGCGAACTCATCAATCACTATGGCAGCGCCGAGGCAGCGCTTGAGCGTTTGCCGGAGCTTGCCGTACGCGGCGGCGCGCAGAAGCGGTTTCGGGTGGCAAGCGTTGCCGAGGCCGAAGCCGAGCTGGAAACCGCCGCCCGCCACAAGGGCCGGTTCGTCGCGATCGGCGAGCCGGACTATCCGCCGGCGCTGCGCGCGATCGACGGCGCGCCGCCGCTTCTGGCGATGTCCGGCAGCGGCGATGTCGCGACCCGGCCCGCGCTGGGCATTGTCGGCGCGCGCAACGCCTCGGTCGCCGGCGCGAAATTCACCGCCATGATCGCCAGTGCGGCGGCCGGGGCCGGCTACACCGTGGTGTCTGGCCTTGCGCGCGGGATCGACGCCGCCGCCCACCGCGCGAGCCTTGCTCACGGAACGCTGGCCGCGCTTGCCGGTGGCCTCGACCGCCCCTACCCGCCCGAAAACATCGAGCTCTATCGCGCCATCTGCGAGGATGGCGGCGTCGCCATCAGCGAGATGCCCTATGGCTGGGAGCCGCGCGCCCGCGATTTTCCCCGCCGCAACCGGCTGATCGCCGGCTGCTCGCTCGCCGTCGTGGTGATCGAGGCGGCAAACCGCTCCGGCTCGCTGATTACCGCGCGGCTTGCCAATGAATGCGGCCGGCTGGTGCTGGCGGTGCCCGGTTCCCCGCTCGATCCGCGCGCGCAGGGCACCAACGGGCTGATCAAGCAGAGCGCGATGATCGTGTGCAACCCGGAGGACGTGCTGGAAGCCCTGGCGCCGCTATCCCAGATGGAACTGCCGATCCGGGGCGGGGCCGACGAGGAGGAGACGGAAGATCTGCCGCCCGCCGCCCCCGATGATGACGACCGCGCCCGCGTCGCCGAAGCGCTTGGCCCGAGCCCGTGCGAGATCGACGACCTGATACGCTTCACCGGCGTGAACCCCGCCGCCGTGCAGCTGATCCTGCTGGAGCTGGATCTCGCCGGCAGGCTTGCGCGACACCCGGGCGGGCGGGTTTCGCTGATCTGAGACAGGCCGCTTTCATGCATGATAGCGCTAACAGACCGATAGGGTCGTTGCCGGTCAAAGCCGGGTTCAACCCTTCCCGACCGACGAGGCGAGCACCTGCGTCTGCAAATCCCCGGCCTCGATATAGGCCATGTCGATCAGGTAGCAGAGCATCTCCGCACCATCCTTGTTTGAAAGCCGACGCAACTGGCCCAATATCTGCCGGATATAAATTACTTCCTCCTCGGTCAATTTTTGAGAACCTTCGCGTTCGGCTGGAAAGGACGACATACAAACACCTATTTTTCGGCTACGGATCGAATCCGAACCGCACTTTACTCATCCGCCCAAACAATACCGCCAAAGGTCAGGATTGCAATTACAATTAGTATTCTCTTTAGGTTGTATTAGCGTGTAGACATGCAAAAATAGCTTCGAGGGCTTGACCCGGCCGCCATCTCTGTCCATCTCGTGGGCGACCGGCCGGAACAGTAAATGCAGCTTGAAACAGCCCAAAAATGTCTATTCTGCTTGATCTCCCGGCGAAATTGGTAGAAGCGGAGACGACGGTTGCCATCAGGCGAACGCCTCGGTAGCGTTCTCCAACACGCGGGACGCCCCGTCATATCCGCCATCTGCCTGGATGCGCCTTACGGCCGCCAAGCCGGCGGGCACGGCCGAGCGCGCGAGCGATAATTTGCCGCGAAGATGCGGGCGTCGAACAAAGTTTCGATGCAGACCCAGGAAACGGATTACATGGACGTTGTTGTTGTAGAGTCGCCCGCAAAGGCCAAGACGATCAACAAATATCTCGGCAAGGACTACAAGGTTCTCGCCTCTTTTGGCCATGTCCGCGACCTGCCCGCCAAGGATGGATCGGTCCTGCCCGACGATGATTTCGCGATGTCGTGGAAGGTCGATACCGCATCGACCAAGCGCGTCAAGGATATCGCCGACGCTGTCAAGGATGCCGACGGCCTGATCCTCGCAACAGACCCGGACAGGGAAGGCGAAGCCATTTCCTGGCACGTTCTCGACCTCCTGAACAAGAAGAAGCTGCTGAAGGACAAGCCCGTCAAGCGCGTCGTCTTCAACGCCATCACCAAGAAGGCCGTGCTCGACGCAATGGCCCACCCGCGCGATATCGACGAAGCGCTGGTGAACGCCTATCTCGCCCGGCGCGCGCTCGATTATCTGGTCGGCTTCAACCTGTCGCCGGTTCTCTGGCGCAAGCTCCCGGGCGCACGGTCTGCCGGCCGCGTGCAATCCGTGGCGCTGCGGCTCGTCTGCGACCGTGAGAACGAGATCGAACGTTTCGTTCCCGAAGAATACTGGAACATCGTCGCCGACCTGAAGACCGTGCGCGGCGATGCCTTCGAGGCCCGGCTGGTGCAGGCCGACGGCAAGCGCGTCCAGAAGAATTCGGTGAAGAACCAGGAGCAGGCCTTCCGCATCCGCGACCTGCTCGAGGGTGCGACCTATTCGGTGGCGAGCGTCGAGGCAAAGCCCGTCCGCCGTAACCCCGGCCCGCCCTTCACAACCTCCACCCTGCAGCAGGCCGCCTCGTCCCGCCTCGGCTTTTCCGCCTCGCGCACCATGCAGGTGGCGCAGCGGCTTTACGAAGGCATCGCGGTCGGCGGCGAGACGGCGGGTCTCATCACCTATATGCGTACCGACGGCGTCTCCATGGCCCCGGAAGCCGTGACGGCGGCGCGCGATGCGATCGGCGACCAGTTCGGCGCCCGCTATTTGCCGGAAAGCGCACGGCATTATTCGGTCAAGGCGAAGAATGCGCAGGAGGCCCATGAGGCGATCCGGCCCACCGACTTCACCCGCACGCCGCAATCGGTGAAAAAATACCTCGATTCCGACCAGTTCCGGCTCTACGACCTGATCTGGAAGCGCGGGATCGCGAGCCAGATGGCATCGGCCGAAATGGAACGCACCACCGCCGAGATTACCGCCGCCAAGGGCGGCGAGAGCGCGGGCTTGCGCGCCGTCGGCACCGTCGTGAAATTCGACGGCTTCCTGGCCGCCTATGCCGACAATCGCGAGGAAAAGACGCCGTCCGACGAGGATGAGGACGACGGCCGTCTGCCCGAGATCAATCAGGGCGAAAACGTCGACAAGGACAAGATCCGCGCCACCCAGCATTTCACCGAACCGCCGCCGCGCTATTCGGAAGCCTCGCTGATCAAGAAGCTGGAAGAGCTCGGCATCGGCCGCCCTTCGACCTATGCCTCGACGCTGGCCACCCTGCGCGACCGCGAATATGTCACGATCGAGGGCCGCAAGCTGACGCCCGAGCCCAAGGGCCGGCTGGTGACGGCTTTCCTCGAAAACTTTTTCAACCGCTATGTCGAATATGATTTCACGGCCGAGCTTGAGGAAAAGCTCGACAAGATTTCCGACGGCTCGCTCGAATGGAAGCAGGTGCTGCGCGATTTCTGGAAGGATTTCTATGCCCAGGTCGAAGGCACCAAGGAACTGCGCGTCACCAATGTGCTCGATGCGCTGAACGAGGCGCTCGCCCCGCTGGTCTTCCCCAAGCGCGAGGATGGCGGCGATCCGCGCCAGTGCCAGGCCTGCGGCACCGGCAAGCTTTCGCTGAAGCTCGGCAAATATGGCGCATTCGTCGGCTGCTCGAATTATCCGGAGTGCAACTTCACCCGCCAGCTTTCCGGCGATGCCGAGGCCGCCAATGGCGGTATCAATCCGAACGAGCCCAACGAGCTCGGTGCCGATCCGGAAACGGGTGAGATCGTCACCCTGCGCTCCGGCCGGTTCGGCCCCTATGTCCAGCGCGGCGATGGCAAGGAGGCAAAGCGCTCCTCGCTGCCCAAGGGCTGGAAGCCGGAGGATATCGACCTGGAAAAGGCGCTCCGGCTGCTTGCGCTGCCGCGCGATGTCGGACCGCATCCCGAAGACGGCAAGATGATCACCGCCGGGCTTGGCCGTTACGGACCTTTCGTGCTGCATGACGGCACCTATGCCAATCTCGAAAGCATCGACGAGGTGTTCGAGGTCGGCGTCAACCGCGCCGTTTCGGCAATTGCCGACAAGCGCGCCAATGGCGGACGCAGGCGTTCGGCCCCGGCGGCGCTGAAATCGCTGGGCGACCATCCCGATGGCGGCGAAGTCACCGTCAATGACGGGCGCTACGGGCCTTATGTCAAATGGGGCAAGATCAACGCGACCATCCCCAAGGGCAAGGACCCACAAGCGATCACCATGGAAGAGGCGATCCCGCTTCTGGCAGCGCGCGCGGAAAAAGCAGGTATAAAGAAGCCCGCCAAGAAGACCGCGGCGAAAAAGACGACCGCGAAATCCAAGACGGCGACAAAGAAAACGGCCAGTTCGAAGAAGAAGACGGCCGAGGCTGAAAAGAGCGACAGTTGAGCGCAAAACCAACCGCCTCCCGGTCCCGCAAGCCGGATGAAATCATTCACGGCGAAGTCCCGCCACGCGATGTTCTGTTGAAGTTCATCGCCGACAACCCCGACCGCGCCTCCAAGCGCGAGATCGCCAAGGCGTTCGGGATCAAGGGCGATGACCGCGTCGTGCTGAAGGCGATGCTGCGCGAGCTTGAGGACGAGGGCCTCCTGCAGAAGAAGCGCAAGAGCCTGATGCGGCCGGGCGCCCTACCGCCCGTCACCGTGCTCGACATCACCACCCGCGACAAGGACGGCGAGCTGATCGGCCGTCCGGCCGAATGGCCGGTCGAGGAAGGCGCTGCCCCCGCCGTGCTGATCCGCCAGCAGGGCGGCGGCAAGAACGGCAAGCGCAAGCCGGCCTCCGCCGGCATCGGCGACCGTGTGCTCGCCAAGATCTTCCCGTCGAAATCCGAAACCGGCCCGGCCTATACGGCCCGTGTCATCAAGGTCATCGACAAGCGCCGCACCGCCGCTCTGGGCGTGGTCCGCATGCTCGATGACGGCTCGGCGCGGCTGATGCCGATCGACCGGCGCGACGACGAAGTCGAGATTGCCGACCTTGCCGGCGCGAAGGATGGCGATCTCGTGGAAGTCGATGTCCAGCGCTCCGGCCGTTTTGGTCTTGCGCGCGGTTCCGTGCTATCCGTGGTCGGTTCGCTCGCCTCGGAAAAGGCGGTGTCGATGATCGCGATCCATGCCCATGGCATCCCGCACATCTTCCCGAAAGAGGTGCTCGACGCGGCCGATGCGGCGAAGCCCACCACCATGTCGCATCGCGAGGACTGGCGCGATGTGCCGCTTGTCACCATCGACCCGGCCGACGCCAAGGATCATGATGACGCCGTCTATGCCGAGCCCGACACACGGCCGGAAAACGAGGGCGGCGTGATCGTCACCGTCGCGATTGCCGATGTCTCATACTACGTCCGCCCGAAATCCGCGCTCGACCGCGAGGCGCTGAAGCGCGGCAACTCGGTCTATTTCCCGGATCGCGTCGTGCCGATGCTGCCCGAGCGGATATCCAACGATCTCTGCTCGCTGCGAGAGGGCGAGGACCGACCGGCGCTTGCCGTCAGGATGGTGTTTTCCAAGGAAGGCCGGAAGGCTTCCCACACCTTCCACCGCATCATGATGAAGAGTGCGGCCAAACTCTCCTACCAGCAGGCTCAGGCCGCGATCGACGGCACCACCGACGACAAGACCGGCCCGCTTCTGGAACCCGTGCTGAAGCCGCTCTGGGCCGCCTACAAGACCATGACGATCGGCCGCGACCGCCGCCAGCCGCTGGAGCTCGACATGCCGGAACGCCGCATTCTGCTGAAGGATGACGGCACGGTCGACAGGGTCGTGGTGCCGCCCCGCCTCGATGCGCACAAGCTGATCGAGGAGATGATGATCCAGGCGAATGTCGCCGCCGCCGAGACGCTGGAGCAGAAGCGCCAGGCGCTGATCTACCGCACCCATGACGCGCCCTCGCTCGCCAAGCAGGAGACGCTGCGCGAATTTCTGGCGACGCTTTCCATTCCGCTGGCCAAGGGCGGCAATCTGCGCGCCAATTCGTTCAACGGCATCCTGTCGAAGGCCGAGGACAGCCCGCACAAGGACATCGTCAACCAGATGGTGTTGCGCTCGCAGAGCCAGGCGGTCTACTCGCCGGAAAACATCGGTCATTTCGGCCTGAACCTGATGAAATACGCCCATTTCACCTCGCCGATCCGCCGTTATGCCGACCTGATCGTCCATCGCGCGCTGGTCGCCTCGCTGCATCTCGGCGAAGGCGGGTTGACGGCCGAGGAAGAGGCCCAGCTCGACGATATCGCCGCCGAGATCTCGACGTTCGAGCGCCGCGCCATGGCCGCCGAACGCGAGACCGTCGACCGGCTGATCGCCCATCACCTGGCGGGCCGCATTGGCGAGAGCTTCGATGGCCGCGTGGCCGGCGTCACCCGTTCCGGCCTGTTCATCGCGCTGCCAGACTATGGTGCCGACGGCTTCATCCCGGTCTCCACGCTTGGCAGCGACTATTTCGTCCATGACGAGGTGCGCCAGGCGCTGGTCGGCGAAAAGTCCGGACTCGGCTACCAGCTCGGCGACGATGTCGAGGTCCAGCTCGTCGAGGCAATCCCGCTTGCCGGCGCGCTGCGTTTCGACATGCTGAGCGCAGGCAAGAAACTGCCGGCTGCGACCCGCTCCTTCCACAAGTCCAAGCGCGGTCGTCCGATGCGCGGCGGCAGACCGCGCGGACGGCGATAGAACCGGCACGACGCTTGCCTTTTGCAACCGTGTCGGATATAGGCACTGCGTTCGCGCAGACACCCTTGGAGGCAGCGCGAATGAGGGCCGGCAACGGCGCTCCGCTTTGCGGCTTTCAGATATCGCCGCAAAACGCTCCGCACACAACCGAAAGGAATTGCTATGAGCCGCACCACTTCTGTGCTCACAGCCGAAGCGCGCGAACGGGTTGGTAAGGGGTCCGCCCGCGAACTGCGTCGCAATGGCATGGTCCCCGCCGTGATCTACGGCGACAAACAGCCCCCGGTTTCCATCTCGATCTCGCGCAACGAGATCACGAAGCTCATCTTCGGCGGTGGTTTCATGACGACCACGTTCAACGTCGAAGTCGGCAAGGACAAGTACATGGTCCTGCCGAAGGACTATCAGCTCGATCCCGTCCGCGATTTCGTCATGCATGTCGATTTCCTGCGCATTTCGGAAAAGAGCATCGTGACCGTCGCCGTTCCGGTTCACTTCATCAACGATGAAACCTGCCCCGGCATCAAGAAGGGCGGCGTTCTCAATATCGTCCGTCACGAAGTCGAGTTCCACTGCCCGGCAAACGCGATCCCCGACAGCATCACGGTCGATCTCGGTTCGGCCCAGCTCGGCGACAGCATCCACATTTCGTCGGTCGACCTGCCGAAGAACGTGACGCCGGTCATCACCGATCGCGACTTCACGATTGCCACGATTGCAGCGCCCGCTGGCCTCAAGTCCGACGAAGAAGAAGATACGGTCGAGGCGGATGAAGTCGAAGCGACCGCCCAGTCCGACGACGATAATTCCGACGAGAATTGATCCCGTCAAAGACAGGCAGACAGGGACCGCGGGCGCAAGCTCGCGGTCTTTTATTGTAAGCGCTGACTAAAATACGCTTGCCAATCATCTTGCCGAAGCGTTTAATATCAGGGTTTTAAGTCTGTCGACTGCGCCTTGTTCCCGCCGGGAAAACGCGTTCGAGGCCTTTGGATATCGGCACATTTCCCCCTTGGGATCAGCAATCAATGCGTCAGGCAGGAGCGCGCTCGGTGTTACGCCGTCAGTTGAGCAGAACGAACGTGATAGCGCTTTCATGCGGGATAGCGCTTGCCTCCACGATGATGTTGACCGCGCTTCTCGGGCTTTGGGTCGCGGAGAAGCGGCGGGTTGAGGCCAGGGATTACATTGCAGACCTGGCAAACTCCGTAGCGCCGGCGATCAACGCCGCCGACAGCCGCTCCATTGGCGAGATCGCCACCGCGCTGGTGAATACATCCGTCATCAGAAAGCTGGAAATCACCAGCCGGACCGGCCTGCTTGAACTGATCGTCAGAGATGAAAACCTGACGCGGCGTCAGGAGCGGAGCCTGCTCGCCTACGCCCAGCCGGTCGACCTGACGCGCCAGGCGGGCGGGGCGGGACAACTGGCTTTCTATTTTGCCGACCCCACATTCTGGAGCACCTGGATCCTGCGCGGCATCTGCCTGTTCGCGGCGGTGGCGCTGGCCCTGCTGGTCTGGCGGGCGCCGCCGGCCCTGGCGGACAGCGCCTTCAAACGCGAATTGCTCGAAGACCGCATACGGCGGCGACGGCGGCGGGCGAAGCTGAACAGGTTCTCGCGCAGTTTCGCCTTGTCGGAACAGAAGTCGCTGCCGGCTACCGCCGCTTTCGGCGAGTTGTTCGAAAGCGACAGCGAGATGGTCGTTCTGATTTCGGTCACCGGTCAGATCGTAGACGCCAGCCATGGCTGGCTGACAGCGGGCGGATACCGCCGCGAGAAGGTCGTGAACGTCCACATGACCGAGTTCATCGCTGATCCCGACCGCCGCATGATCGCCGACCGGCTGGAGCGGATGCGATCTTCGGGACTGTCGCAGGCGGGCACGCTGAAATATCTGCGCGCCGATGGCAGCAGCATCGATATCTGGTTTTCCGCCGTTCCCGTCTCCACGCCCGATGGCGATAACTTCATACTCGCCGTCATCCGGGAGCTTCCCGAGATATCGGGCAGCGCGGAAGCGCACGCGCCGCTTCTCACCGATCCCCTGACCGGGCTCTTGAACAGGATGGGGTTCGAGCGGGCTCTGGATCGCCTTCTGGCAAACCCTGACCGAAACGTGATCTGTGTTCTTGTCGATTTCGACCGCTTCAAGACCATTGTCGACCACCACGGCTTCCGCACCGGAGAAGAGGTCTTGCGCGGTTTTATCAAGCGGCTGACCCCGGCGCTGGATGAAATGACCGCCGCCGCGCGCCTTGGGGGCGATGAGTTCGCTTTCGTGCTCGCCGGTCCCGATGCGAAGGCGCGGGCCGAGGCGCTCGCCAGCGCCATCCAGGATGCAATCTATCTGCCCTTCATCGTGAAGACGGCTTCGATCACGACCAATGTCAGCATCGGCATTGCCTGCGCGCCGGACCACGCCACCGATGGCACGGATCTGCTGCGGCTTGCCACGATCGCGGTCTCGGTTCAGAAAAATGCCGGCCGCCATGGAACGCTGTGGTTCGAGCCGGAGATGTTCGCCAACACCAGAAGGCGCGCGGAAACCGAGGCGCATCTGCAAAGGGGCATCGAGGAGAACCTGTTCGAGCCGCACTTCCAGCCCATCGTCAGCTTCGCCGGTGGGGCGACGATCGGTTTCGAGGCGCTGATCAGGATCAACCACCCCGAAAAAGGCGTGATCATGCCCGGCGAATTCATCGCGATCGCCGAGGAAACGGAGCAGATCGTTCCGGCCGGACGCCAGTTCTTTGCAAAAACGCTTGCGGGTTTCCGGCAGATCGGCAGAGAGTTGCGCAATGACGCGCTTTACCTCGCCGTCAACCTGTCGCCGGTGCAACTCACCCCCGACATGATCGATTTCATGGCCGACAAACTCGACGCCTTCGGCATCGATCCGGCGCGTTTGACGGTCGAGATCACCGAGGCGGTGTTTCTGGAAGACAGCGAACGGATCCGCGCGAGCCTGCAGAAGCTGCGCCTGATGGGCTGTCGGTTGGCGCTTGACGATTTCGGCACCGGCTATTCGTCGCTCTCCTATCTCTCGCGCCTGCAGGTGGACGTGATCAAGATCGACCAGTCGTTTACCCGAAACCTCACCGATCCCGACACCGCGGTGGCCAACCGATCCCGCCGCCTGATCGAGGGGATCGCCGCCATCTCGCTCAATATGGGTTGCCAGATGGTGGCCGAAGGCGTCGAGAACGCGGAACAGGCGCGGCAGGTTCACGCCATCGGCGCCCAGTATGGCCAGGGATACCTCTATTCCCGGCCGCTCTCGCTTTCCGATACCATCGCCCGGCTTTCCGACGGTTGACACCGGCCACGAAAACCGGTTGTTGAGAACCGGTTTTCACGACAGGACAGTTCCATGCTTATCATCGCGGGCCTCGGCAATCCGGGCGGCCAATATGAAGGCAATCGCCACAATATCGGCTTCATGGCCGCCGACGCGATCGCGGAAAAGAACGGCTTCTCGCCATGGTCGAAGAAATTCAAGGGGCTGATCGCCGAGGGCAGCCTTGCCGGCGAGAAGGTGCTGATCATCAAGCCCCAGACCTTCATGAACCTCTCCGGCGAAAGCGTGGGCGAGGCCATGCGCTTCTACAAACTGACGCCGGCCGATCTGATCGTGATCTATGACGAGCTGGATCTGATGCCGGGCAAGGCCCGGATCAAGACCGGCGGCGGCTCCGGCGGCCATAACGGCATCAAGTCGATCGACGCGCATTGCGGCAATGACTACCGCCGTCTGCGGCTTGGCATTGGCCACCCCGGCAGCAAGGAGCGCGTCCACGGCCATGTGCTGGGCGATTTCGCCAAGGCGGATTCCGAATGGCTGGAACCGCTGCTTTCAGCACTCGCCGACAATGCCGACCTTCTGGTGCGCGGCGAGGATTCAACGCTGATGAACAAGCTCGCCCTTTCGGGGAGTGCTGCGCCCGCAAAGCCGGAACCGAAGGCCGCGCCAGCCCGCAAGGGCCAGTCCCACATCCACAAGGCCCGCCAGCGCGGCCAGCAGACCGTGCCCGAACGCGGCCCGATGGCCGATATGCTGAAAAAAATGTTCGGCCCGAAGAAGGACTGAACCGCCCTACTCCTCCGGCTCCGTTTTGAACATCAGCGGAAAGCCGATCTCCTTGGCCAGATCGATCGCCTCCTTCGCCTTGGTCTCGGCGATGTCGCGGGTGTAGACGGCGACGACGCAACTGCCCTTCTGGTGGGCGGTGATCATGACCTTGTAGCCCTGATCCTCGCTCATGCGGAACACCGCCTTCAGCACCACCAGCACGAATTCGCGCGGCGTGTAGTCGTCATTGACGAGAATGACCTTGTAGAGCCGCGGTTTTTCAACCTTCGGGACGGTTTTGGTCTTGCGTTTGGTATCGGCGCCCGTATCGCTCACGCGCTTGCTCTCTGATTTCGTGTCTGATGAGGATTGTGTGTCGGCGCCAGCCAGTCATTACGGCGCCCGACGATGTGCCCATTTTGCGCTTTCAGCGGCATTTTCGCAAGGGCCGGGGCGAGAAAAGCCCGGTTTCGTCGATCGAGCCTTGACCTTGGCTGCCTAGATCGCCCATAGCCACAGGCCAGAAGCGAATTCACGAAACAGGATATTTCCATGGGTTTCAAATGCGGAATTGTCGGCCTGCCCAATGTCGGCAAATCGACCCTTTTCAACGCGCTGACGAAGACCGCCGCGGCGCAGGCCGCCAATTATCCGTTCTGCACGATCGAGCCCAATACCGGCGAAGTCGCCGTCCCCGATGAGCGCATGGCGGCGCTGGCGAAGATCGCCGGCTCGAAGGAAATCATCCCGACCCGCATCTCTTTCGTCGACATCGCCGGCCTCGTGCGCGGCGCCTCCAAGGGCGAAGGCCTCGGCAACCAGTTCCTCGCCAATATCCGCGAGGTCGACGCCGTGGTCCACGTGCTGCGCTGCTTCGAGGATGACGACATCACCCATGTCGAAGGCAGGATCAACCCGGTCGCCGATGCCGAGACCATCGAGACCGAACTGATGCTCGCCGACCTCGAAAGCCTCGAACGGCGCGCCGATCAGACCCGCAAGCGCGCCACCGGCAAGGACAAGGAGGCGCTGGCCGTGCTTCCGGTGATGGAGGCCTCGCTGAAGCTTTTGCAGGACGGCAAGCCGGTGCGCGGGCTGAATGCGACCCTCGATCCGGAAGAGCTGAAGATCCTGAAAGCGCTTAACCTCTTGACCTCCAAGCCCGTGCTCTACGTCTGCAATGTCGCAGAAGGCGATGCCGCGAACGGCAATGAGCACACCAAGGCCGTTGCCGAAATGGCTGCCGGCCAGGCTGCGGAAACCGTGATCATCTCGGCGGCGATCGAGGCCGAGGTGGCCCAGCTCGATGCGGAGGAAGCCGAAATGTTCCTCTCGGAAATGGGCCTCGAGGAACCCGGCCTCGACCGGCTGATCCGCGCCGGCTACAAGCTGCTCGACCTGATCACCTATTTTACCGTCGGCCCCAAGGAAACCCGCGCCTGGACCATCCGCCGCGGCACCAAGGCGCCTGCGGCGGCCGGCGTGATCCACACCGATTTCGAACGCGGCTTCATCCGCGCCCACACCATCGCCTATGACGACTACATCGCCTTCAACGGCGAAACCGGCGCCAAGGAAGCGGGCAAGGCGCGCGATGAAGGCAGGGAATATGTCGTCCAGGATGGCGACGTGATCCACTTTCGGTTCAATACGTAAAGCGCCAACAGGCCTCGCAGGCCCGCTTGAAGTCACCCCTCCCCTGCGCCACATTGCTGTCATCCAGTGAGCATCCGGGGACAGGCATGAGCGTTTATGATTTTACCGCCAAGAGCATTACCGGCGAGGACGTGAGCCTCGCCGATTTCAGGGGCCATGTGCTGCTGATCGTCAACACCGCCAGCAAATGCGGTTTCACGCCCCAATACGAGGGGCTGGAGATGTTGCACAGGAAATACCGGGAGCAGGCCTTCGCCGTGCTCGGTTTTCCGTGCAACCAGTTCGGCGGGCAGGAGCCGGGCGCGGAAGATGAGATCGCCGAATTCTGCAAGACCCGGTTCGACATCGACTTCCCGATGTTCGCCAAGGTCGATGTCAACGGCGACGATGCCCATCCGCTGTTCAAATATCTGAAGAAGGAGCGGCCGGGCCTCCTCGGCTCCGGCATTATCAAATGGAATTTCACCAAATTCCTGATCGGCCGCGATGGCGAGCCGATCAAGCGCTATGCCCCGACCGAAAAGCCTGAGGACCTCCAGGACGATATCAACGACGCGCTGGCGAAGGCGGGCTGAGCACTCTAATGGCCGACCGATCGCCTTCCATCGACGTCATCCTCGGGCTTGACCCGAGGATCTAGAGCATCAGGCGTGATGAATGAATCGTATGGGATTCCGTTTTGGTGCGATT